>CAMNLN010000145.1 GCA_946543025.1 uncultured Verrucomicrobiota bacterium | reverse complement strand
TACTGCTTCACGCCGAAGCCGGCGCGCTCCTCGCGGAACAGCATCGCGTTCGCCTGCGCGTCGTCCACGAAGCGCTCCGCCTTCGCGTCCCACGTGAGCTTGCGTCCGAGCTTCATCGCCATGTAGCCGAGGACGCAGGTGGTGGACGTCCGCTGCGCCTCCTCAAGCGGCATGGCGAGCGGACCGCGCGTGCGCATTTCCTCAACCCACTCGCGGTTGTGCTCCAGCGGACGCAGAAGCGGTTTCGAAACCGGATCTTCGATCAACCCCTTGCGGCTCGCGGCGATCGGCAGGCCCGCCACCTTGTCGGCCGAGACGCCCACGGGGTCGCTGCTCGTCTGCTTCTTTTTCCAGGAGAACCCGCAGAAGATCCAGTCGCCCTTCTCGCCGATGAACCGCACGCCGCAGGGGTACTTGCGCGTGGAGCCGATCTTGATGACCGCGCCCGAGGCGTACGTCCACGTGATGTCGCACTCGCCGTGCACGTCCCACAGCTTGCGTCCCTTCGGGTACTCGCAGGAACCTTCCACCGAGATGGGCCCGCCCAGTTCCTCGCCGAGTCCGCGCTGCGCGGTGTCGAGATGGTGCGCGCCCCAGTTGGCGATCATGCCCATGTCGTACGCCTGGATCGTCATCCAGCCGCCGCGCGCGAAGTTGACCATCCCTGCGTCGCGCCCCACGCCGCGCTGGTGGCTGCGGAGGCGCGCGTACGGCGCTTCCGGCGCGCAGCCTTGCCACATGTTCCAGTCGAAGTCGGCAGGCACGGGCTCCTCCGCGGGCAGGTCGTACTCCTTCGGGTCGTCCGGCAGGCCCACCTCCACGCGCACGACCTTGCCGAGGCGACCCTCGCGTACGCACTCGACGGCATGGATGAAGTTCTCCTCCGTGCGCTCTTGCGTACCGGTGCGGAGGATGCGCCCGTATTTCTTCGCGGCGTCCACGATCGCGCGCCCCTCGCCGATGGTCATCGCCATCGGCTTCTGGAGGAACACGTCCTTCCCGGCGCGGCACGCCTCGATGGCCATCTGTGCGTGCCAGTGGTCCGGCACCGCGATCAGTACGCCGTCGATGGCGGGATCGGCAAGAAGGCGACGGTAGTCCTGGTAGCAGCGCGCGTCCGCGACGAGGTCGCGCCCCTGCATCTTCTCGCCCGCGAGCTGGCGTTTCAAGTGCCGGATGCGCACGAGGTCGACGTCCGAGAGCGCGATGAACTCGCACAGCTCCTTGCCGCCATCCTTCAGGCATGACGGCACGTTGTAGGAGTTGGCGATGCGTCCGCAGCCGATCACGCCGATCGCGATCTTCTTCGACGGCGCCCCGGCGCCCAGCACGCGCGCCGGCACGAAGACGGGCGCCACGCCCGCCGCCATGATTCCCGCAAGCCCGGCGGCGGAGCGCCGGCAGAAGTCAAGCCGAGTGATTTTCATTGTCTTCTCCATTCTCTTGTTCCCATGCGAAAGATTGTATCACAATTCGCCCGCCGGGCGGTACGGCGCAAGCGTCACGGTCCACTGTTCAGGCCGGACCGGGAAGATGTACTGCGCCTCCGGCCTCGGTCCGCACGAGGCGCCGCCAAGGCCGGTCTGCCGCAGGTCGAGGTTGAGGCAGACTTCCGCGCGCGGCGGCTTCTCGTTCCAGATGCGCTCCTGCTTGTCGCGATGACGGGCGAACTCCAGGTCCTCGCAACTGTAGTGCAGCGCCTGCACGAAGAGCGGCTCGATGCCCTTCGCGCGCACGCCGATCCCGTTCTCGTCCGTGAACGCCGCCCAGCGCACGTCGCACTTGTAGCCGTTGTCCTGCGGACGGCAGTACGGCACGTACTGTTCCGTCACCGTGGAACGCCACCGGCCGACGAATGCGCCCGAACAGCGGTCCACGTAGTTTTCGTGCGGACCGCGTCCGTACCATTCCATCTGTTCCAGACGCGAATCGAGCATCAGCGAAAGGCCAAGTCGCGGCAAGGCAAGCGGCATCTTGCCGAACGGCGTGGCCGAATTGCGGATCTCCACCGTCCCGTCCGCCGCGAACACGTAGTCCGCCTCATGCGTGAAGCCGGCCGACTTCGCGCCGTTCACCTCCACCGTCGCGTGAACGGCCGTCTTTCCATCAACAGTCGTCGGTTTCAGCTCGCGCACGTGGTAGCGCAGCTGCGTGAGGCCTGAATCGTAGAACGCCTTGCGCATCCACTTGTCGTTGTCGGTGAACGCGCGCATGCAGGTGAGGCGCGGGCCGCGCACGATGCCGTCGGCGCTGTCGGCGAGCACCGTCCGGCCGTTCATCGTCAAGGACGAGATCGTGCCCGTCGCGCGGCTGAAACGCACCGTCGTCGGTCCCGCCGTAACGACGATGCCGTCGGCGGCAGCCGTGATCTGCACGTTGCCGCGTGCCGGCGGCTGGACGGCCTCGGCATCGTTTTTCAGCGCCAGCTGGTCGTGGGCGACGAGGTGCCCCTTCTTCGCCCAGAGCGTGTCCGCCTTGAGATGGAACGAGACGTTGACGAAGTACTCCGCGCCCGGTTTTACCGCGAAAGCGGGGAGCGCGAGCGGCACGGCCTGGCGCGCGAGCGGCGGCACGGACGGCCAGTCGAACATGCCGTTCGCCACGGCCACGCCGTCCTCCAGCAACTCCCAGCGCGTCTCGAAGGCATCAGAAGGCGTGAACGAGAAACGGTTCCACAGTACGGCGGACAAGGGCTTTCCGCCTTGGATGCGCAGGAACGCGTCCCTCCCGGACGCATCCTCCGGCCACGACACGACGAGGTTGCGGTGGACGTGCTTCACCTCGGCAAGCTTTGGCGTCTCGTTCCGCTCGGCGTCGATCACCCCGTTCACGCAGAAGTTACCGTCGTTCTCCTCGTCGTGGTCGCCGCCGTAGGCGAGGTACCGCATCCGCTTCCCGTCGGGTCCGACGCGGTCGGTGTACTTCCACACGGCCTGGTCCGTCCAGTCCCAGATGCAGCCGCCCGTGAGCGAGGGCGAGGCGTAGAACTCGTCCCAATACTCCTTAAAGGTACCGAGCGCGTTGCCCATGCTGTGCGCGTACTCGAAGAAGAAGCTGCACTTGGCGCGCAGGCCGCGCCCATGGACCTCCGCCACCGTAGGGTAGCCGGGGCCGTCCACGGCATAGCGCTCGCAGTCCTGGCGATAGACGATCGGGCGCGTGTCGTCGAGCTTGAGGCATTCCTCGTTGACGACGTCGAACGTCGGCCCCTGCCCGGCCTCGTTGCCCCAGCTCCAGGTGAAGACGCACGGCAGGTTGCGCCAGTTGACCACCATGTCCCGGCAACGGTCCACGTGCGCCTGCGTCCAGCTTGGCGGCGACGCGAGCGACTTCACGCCATAGCGCATCCCGTGGCTCTCAACGTTCGCCTCAAGCTGCACGTAGAGGCCGTAGCGCGCGCAGAGGTGGTAGAAGTAGGGATCGTTCGGGTAGTGGCTGGTACGGACAGTGTCGATGTTGTTTTGCTTCATCAGCGTCACGTCGCGCAGCATCTCCTCGCGCGAGACGGAGCGCCCGTTCGTCGGCGAGGCGTCGTGGCGGTTCACGCCCTTGAACTTTACGGGCTTCCCGTTCACGTGGATCGCGCCGTTCGGCATGATTTCCGTCTTCATGAAGCCCACCTTGCAGGAGCGGACGTCGTCGCCCGCCTGCAGGACGAGCGTGTAGAGGTACGGATCCTCCGCGGACCATGGACGGAAGCTTGAAAGCTTGAAAGCTTGAAAGTTCAGGCGTCCGGATGCCGTTTGCCGGACGTCGGCTGGCGTGCCGTTAGCCACCACCTTGTAATCCGCGTCGTAGAGCGTGGCCGTCACGGACGGCAACGCCGCGCCATCCGAGCCCAGGTCGCGCAGTTCCACC
This sequence comes from uncultured Verrucomicrobiota bacterium, assembly GCA_946543025.1. Taxonomy (GTDB): domain Bacteria; phylum Verrucomicrobiota; class Kiritimatiellia; order RFP12; family UBA1067; genus RUG572. Next base: position 4,452 of record CAMNLN010000145.1, on the reverse strand, counting down.
GACAGTGACACGTCGACGGACTTGAAGTCGGCGGCGAACGTCGGCTTCCAGAAGAAGTCGCGTATCTCCACCTTTGGCGGCGAGAAGAGCATCACATGCCGGTAGATGCCGGAATAGCGGAAGAAATCCTGGTCTTCCAGGAACGCGCCGTCGCTCCAGCGGTAGACTTCCACGGCAAGCAGGTTCTCGCCGGGCTTGAGGTAATTCGTGACGTTGAACTCGTGCGCCGTGCAGCTGTCCTCGGAGAAGCCCGCCTTCTTGCCGTTCACCCACACGTAGTAGGCGGAATAGACGCCCTCGAAGCGCAGGAACACGGGCCGCCCCTTCCATGCGTCGGGCACCGTGAAAACGGTGCGATAGGACGAGACGGGATTGTATTCCGCGTCTACGTCCGGGGGCGTATCGGGGTGCGGATAGACGATGTTGCGGTAGATCGGGACGCCATACCCCTGAAGCTCCACGCAGCTTGGCACCTTGACGTCGTACCACTTCGAGTCGTCGAAGTCGGGCCGATAGAAGTCGCGCGGACGCTGCGCCGGCGCGCCGCACCAGTTGTACTTCCATGTGCCGTCGAGCGACTTCACGTAGGGCGTCTCGGGAATGTCGGGCGTGAACGCGGCCTGGACGGAGGCGAGCGGAAACGACCAGGCGCGCGCCGGTTCCACGTTCACGTAGTTGACGAGTTCGTTCGCCCATTCCGGAGCATTGTCCGCCGCCCGCTTCGCCTTCACGGCGGCGAGCGTCGCCTCGCGCACGTCGGCCCACTGCGGCCCATGGTTGATGCGCAAGTCCTTCCACTCGAAGCGTCCAGCCGAAGCGGGAACGGGCTTCAGAAAGTTGTCGATGAAATGACGCAGCGCCGCCTGCGTGCCGGCCACGTCCGAGCCATGGATGCCGATGACGCCGTTGCGCAGGCCGATCGTCCAGGCACCTTTCGCCGCCCACGGCTCGGTGGCGACGAAGAAGTCGCCTTCGAACGCCGGCGCATACCCTTTCACCTCCACCTCGACGCCGGTCACGCGCTTCACCTCGGCCGCGAGCTCGCGCATCATCGCCTTCGTGGCGGACGTCTCGTCCGGACCGTTATGGACGCGGAACGGCCGCGGGTCGTTCTTCTCGATGGTGAACGTCTCGGCCGTCGCGCCCATCGCCAGGGCTAACATGGCCGCCATCAGGATGCCGGAATGTCTCATGCGCCCATTATATCATAAACTTCGGCGTTCCCCGCCTGACGCCAAACCGTTCATCACGGCTGCTCCACCACCACTTTCGGAACCACCTATCGTTGGATCGCCGTCAAGGCTTTCCCGACCGGTCACAACTCAAATCCACCGTGGCGAATCGTGGCACGGCAGCCGAACCGCCTACCGCACGAGGTGGCGGCCAGGCGGCACGTCTCGGACATGGCCCGCGAACTCGAGGCGCGCCGGCGCGGGTACCGTCACCGTCAAGATATGATCCTTCACCTCTACCTTTACCGGCCCCTTCGCCGTCGGCACCGTGCCAGAGACGTATTTCAACGAACCGACCTGCGGACGAACCCGAATCTTCTCGAATCCCGGCTCGAGCGGCGTCACGCCCAGCACGTAGCGCGAGATGACGTTCAGGGGCGGCGTACCCCAGGCGTGGTTGAGGTCGAGGTTCGGCTTGTACTTCACCGCCCACGCCTCCATCGTCACCGTCGCGCCGAAGTCGAGCATACCCAGCCAGCTGCGGTCGCCGGTTGAGGTGACGAGCGCGAGCGCATCGTCCGGGCGTCCCACGTCGAACAGCCCTTCCAGCAGATACTGCGCGAAGCCTACGCTACACGCCATCCCGCGCGAGAGGCAGTAGTCCGCCACCTTCTGCCGGTGCTGCTGCGGCACCAGCCCGAACGCCAACGCCACCGCGTTCGGGTGCTGCGCGGCGTGGTCCGTCCCCTCGCCGTCGCGGTACACGCCGCGCGCGGGGTCGAAGAACGCCTTCTGGTAGGAGGCGTAGACACGCTTCGCCTTTGTCGCGAACATGTCCGCGTCCACCCTCTGCCCGAGCGCGTGCGCGATGTCCGCCATCTCAAGGAGGTTGCGGTAGTAGAAGGCGTTGACGACGGCGTTCACGTCGCGGAACACAAAGCCGTCGCGTTCGTGGACCGGCCAATCGACAATGTCCGCGAGACCGTAGGCGTTCGTGAGCGAGTTGCGCCCACGCTCGCCGCCGGAGACGAGCAGCCCGTCGGTCGCGCGGGCGTGCGAGGCGAGCAACTTCTCGTCCTTCAGCATCTTGTAGAACTTCGCAATCGACCGCGTATCGCCCGACCACATCCAGTCCGTCCACGCCATGCGAATCGAATACTGTTTCCACTCGGTCGGCCATGTGGGATGGACCATCAGGTACTCGTGGCTGGCGCGCGCGAGCGAGTAGTCGGCGTGGACCGCATACTCGCCGAGCTGGTTGAGGTAGGCGTCCATCTCGTACGGGATGCGCTCGCGGTCGCCGTCCACGTACAGTCCCGCAAACGAGGTAGCGAGGATCGAATGCTTGCAGAAATCGTAGATCGTCACGAGGCGCGGGTCGCTGCACGTGAAGGACGACGCCTTCATGTCGATGGGGTAGTTCACCGCTACCATTCGCACGTTGTCCTTCGTGACCGCAAACGGCGCGGCGGCGAACTCCGCGTAGCGGAACGGCATGATCACGCCGTGTTCCCGCGGAATCTTGATCGCGCCGCCTTCGCGGCCGCCGGATGTGTTGCGTTTGTCGGGGACGAGCGGTACGCGAAAGACGCCGTCCTTCACGTCCGAGATCCGCCCCCGGACACGAGCCGCGCGAATCGTCGCGCCCGGCTTCATGTTCACGCCACCGTCCTTCAGCAGCTCGCCGAGGTTCACGTCGTAGTCGCCCGCCGTTCCGGGCGGCGGCAGGAGTTCGAGAAAGCCAAACGCCTCTTTTCCAAAGTCCACCAGCACGCGACCGGCGGCGTTCGTCGTCACCGCCGCCGGCGCCACGCGCCGCTGCACGGTCTTCTTGTAGTCGTAAGGATCGCCCGCCACCGCGGTCAGCACGGCCACGGCGAACGAAAGGCTACTCAACATTATTTTCATGCGCCGATTATAGCATAATTTCGTAAGGGACGCGTTGCGACCCGCGAGCGAGGAGGACCTCACGTCGACGAAGCTGCCGTATCCCGCCGCCAGGTCGTCGCGATCGGACGCCCAACGGTGCCGAGCGACGAAAGCGGCCGCGCGGCGAACGTCAAGTTCTCGCCCTTCGGAAGCTGCTTCAGAGGAATGTTCAGCGTCGTTGCGCTCGGCTCGTGCCCGACGCCCATGTTGCAGCCGGCGGCGTAGACGCTCTTGAAGAGCTTCGGTTCCCCTTCCGCGCCCACCACCGCCACGTCGTAGGCGTAGACCCTCGATTGGGGATTGCCGTCCGCAAGCGGAATCTCAACCTTTGCCACCGGCTCCGGCGGCTTGTCCGGCACCAGCGGGACATTCGCAGCACACACCGCCAGATTCGCCCCTTCCTTGAACTGAGGCTCGCCGATCTTCTTCTTCAACTCGTCCTTCGCGAACGGATGCGGTTCGTACGCGCCGAGCGGCATGATCCAGTCCGGCCCCAGGCTCCCGCCTTCGCCGAACTCGCGTCGTGCGATGACGAGCATGTCGTCATACACCCTTACCACATACCCCTGGCGGCACTTGCCCGCCGCCTCGACGCCTTCGAGCGGGGCCTTGGCGACATAGGCGTTGTTCCCGTGGGCGCCGCTGCCCCTCGGCTCGCACGACGGCACCTGGATGGCGGGCTGCGTTCCCCAGAAGTAGACGTTGTTCCAGTTCGCCGCGCTCCGGTGCCAGTGGCCGAAGAAGTACACCGCGTTTCGGTACGGACGGAGCGCCCTGTTCAGCTTCGCGTGCGGACGGATGTGCGAGCAGAGAAAGAACGGCTTCGGCCCCTTGGCGATGCCGGCCTTCTTGGCGTACTCCTTCACAAGGCCCGCGATCTTCGTCTCCGCCGGGCCGTAGTGCCGCCCGAAGAAGTGGTATCCCTTCACCTCCTTGTGCCAGACGTCTTCGTACGGCTCTCCCCAGATTCGCTGCCAGTGGCCTGCCATGTCGGTGGCCAGCACGTGCTTCGCCCGCTCGGCCGGATCCGGATATCTTTTCGCGACAAAGTCGCCGTACCCCGCGCCTTCCACGTCGTGGTTGCCGTTCACGAAGAGCTTCGTCACCTCGTGTCCGTCCGGCGCTCGGTTTTTCGGAAACACCTTGTTCCACGCCCGTGCGTGGAACTCCAGCTCCCGAACCTGCCCGCGGTGCGCCAGGTCGCCGCAGTGCATCACCGCGTCCACGTTCTGCTCGCGGAAGTAGGTCAGCGCCGCGACGAAATACTTGTCCGGCCAGTTCGCGCCCAGTCCCATTCCGGCGTTCGAGGTGCGCAGGTGCGTGTCGCTGACGACGCCGAACGTCAGGTTCG
>CAMNLN010000144.1 GCA_946543025.1 uncultured Verrucomicrobiota bacterium | reverse complement strand
TATTTTGCGAATTAGCGCCCCTTCTTCGCGCACCAGGGGAACAGGGAAATGCGCAGCTGCGTCGATCCGAACGGCACGAGCTTTACCGTCTCGACCTCGCCCCCTTCATCCGGCACCGGACTCGGCGGCGGATCGACCGCGCGCCCCGTCGTCACCTCGCGCATGTACCCCCACCCGCCGAAGTCGGACCTCACGGCCGGAACGGAAACCGTCACCGGCGCCTGCCCCGGCGCGAACGGATCGGACGGAATCAGGACGACCGACGCCTTCGCGTCCAGCTTCCCGTCCTTTCCCAGGGAAAGCACGTAGTTCCACGGCCCCTTCGGCAACAGTTCCTTGCGCGGGAAGTCGCCGCCGTAGTTGTCGATCCACTCCTTCTCGTACGGCACCTTGTACTTTTTCACCTTCCGTTCTTCCATCGGGATCTCGAGGGAGTAGACGAGCGGCCCGCGCGTGACGGCCACGGCGTCCATCTCCCACCGCGAAACGCGCGCCTCCATCGGGAAAAGGAGCGTCACCTCGTCGCCGGCCTCCCAGACGCGATCGATCCGCTTGAAGGTCCCTGCCGTCGTCGAGCCGGCGTCCTTGCCGTTCACGGTCACCTTCGCGCCCGCGCACCAGCCGGGGATGCGCACGAAGAGCGGCCATTCCCCGCCCTTCGCCCGCGTCACCTTCAACGTCACGTTCGGCCCGAAGGGATAGTCGCCCGTCTCGATCACGTCGGCCGTCGGCGTCGAAACGTCGCACGGGCCGTAGGCGAGCGCCGCGAGCCCGCCCTCGCGCGCCATCCACATCGACTGCACGAACTTCGGCCACGCGAGGTGGAAGTTGGACCGGCAGCACCCGAACCCGGCGTGCGGCCCCGGGCAGATCGCGCCGACGTTCTCGGTTCTGTCGCCGTTGTTCGCGAAGAGCAGGAACTTGTCCAGGCACGCCGGCTGGTTCAGGAGGCAGTAGTAGCGAATCCCTTTCCCGTCCGGCGCGAGCGTGGCGGGCAGCGAGTTGTAGGCCACCGTCTCCAGGTCGTCCGCCACCTCCGCGTCGGCGAAGACGGTCAGGTGCGTCTGGCAGCTGAGGATGCGCTCGGCGATCGCGCACAGTTCCGTGCCGCCCGTTGCGCTACGGTCGATCAGCGGCTCGGATCCGTTGAGCATGCGGTCGGGGCGGCCGCACATGCGCATCACCCACCCTTCGGGATCGAAGGCGGAATGGTAGGCGTCGCGCTTGCGGGCGTCACCGTCGAGCCGCCACTGGAGCGCCGGCGTCTTCAGGCCCTGCATAAAGTTGACGATGTGGCAACGGTAGCCTGTCTTCTTCTCGCGGCCCGGATCGCCGCCGCGCCGGTAGTAGGTCGTCCAGTCGGCGGACTCCGTCGAGAGCGTCCGCGCGAAGTCGAGCCACTCGTCTTTCCCCGTCTGCTCGTAGAGCCAGAAGACGACGTCCATCTCATCGCCCGTGCGCGCGACGGCCCACATCGAGTCGCCGGAGATCGGGCATTCCGCAAATTCCTGCCGCTGGAAGGCGAAGTACTTCTCAAGGAACGGAACCACCCGCGCGTCGCCCGTCGCCTCCGCCCAGTCGCGCACGAGCCAGAGGGCGATCATGTTCGCCCACCAGTTGCGGTCCTTCGGGCCGAAGGCGCCGTTCGCGCGCTGCGAGGCGAGGATGGCGTCCACCCACTTCTTCGCCCGCGCCTTCAGCATCGTGTCGTCCAGCGCGAACGCGAGCGAGAGCAGCCCCTTCGCGTAGTAGGGACCGCGCTCCCAGGCGTACTGCCCGCCGCGCGCGGCGCCCGTCAGCCAGTCGCTCTGCCCGATGTCGTCGTAGAGCTTCTCGGCATTTCCCGTGATGCCGTCGCGCTGCTTCTCCAGCTGCACGCGCAGCCAGCCTTCGGGATGCACCGCACCGATCGGCAGGCGAACCTGTGCCGCCGGACGCAGCCCGGCGGCGAAGACGGAAAGCGCGCCCAGCGCGCAGGCGGAAACGACAAGCGACAGTTTTTTCATGCCGTCATGATACCAAATCGCTTCGCGCCTGTCTTGCGGAAACTAGCGGAGCATGATGAACGTGCCCAGCTCCGGGCCGAGCATCTTGAGTGTGTAGCGGCTCCACTGGGACCATGCGCCGGTGCCACCCGTCTGGTAGTGCGGCTCGATCACGTTCCAGCCAGCCTTTAGCGCGCCCGGGGCAAATTGAATCGTCTGAGACTGACCGTTGCCCATGCCGGTCGGGGCATTGAACACCTCTTCCCCGTTCGCGTTGATCGTGAACGCAGCAGCGCCGCTATAATGGATGAACGTGAATTCGAACGGATAGTTCTCCGCCAGCTCGGCCGGCAGCCAGAAGTGGAGACGGTTGGACGGGTGTTCGCTCACCACGGCGCGCGTGACGTGCGTCATGTTGCGGTCGCCCACGTAGTAGTCCTTCCACTGCGGATTACCCTCATGGCTGAATTCACCGCCGGCACCGCCGCTGACGAGCGCCCACGAGCCGAGCATCTCGAGCTTGTCGATCGCGAGCGACCCCGTGCCGCCCAGCGTGAGCGTGGCGACGTTCTCGCCCGCATGTATGGCGCCGCCCTTCACGATCCACCACACGTCGTCGCCGGTCGCCACCGACTTCGATCCGAAACCCGCGCCGTTTACAGAAAGCGACACCCTTGCCTCGGAGCCAACAACATTCCCAACCACGAGGCGGACCCCCTGGTCCATCCCGTTCCAGTTCGGCGGCGGCGTAAAGCGGAGCGTGAGCGTACGGTGCGACGCGTCGAGCGTACCCGCCATGTCGTGCCACGTGTCGCTCACGGTGTAGTCGTAACTGCCCTCGGACGCCGCCCCGAACTCGCCGGCCGTTCCATCCGCCGCGCCCACGCCGAACGCCGCGCGCGGGTAGCCGAACGCCGCCGCGATTTCATCTAGGGACAGCGCACGCTTCCAGATGGCGATCTGGTTGATCGCGCCCGTGAATATCTTGAGGGCGTTGACGTTCGGGATCGTGCCGTCGGCTTTCCTGTAGACGGTCCAGTCGCGGAAATCGTTCTCGCCGTTCAGCGCCAGCACCGTGCCGGTCTTCTGCGCCTGGCTGGTTGGCATCGTTCCGGTCCATTGGCGGATGCCATGCGTGGCGTCAGCGACCGTCACCGTCAAGCGATCCAGCCCGTTCGTCTGGGTCGAAATCGTGTAGGCGATGTCATACCAGGTGTTGGTGGTGATGACAAGCGAGGAGACGCTAACGACATTTCGTCCGCCGTAGATAAGCGGATAGAAATTGGTGGTCGAGTTCCCGGCCGTAGCGATGCCCACCAGGTAACCGCCCATGGTGGTGGTCGAGGAACCGTAGCTGAAACTGTCCTGGAAGAGGTAACAGTTCTTCGACCCCGGATAGTAGTCGTATGCCTTCGTGAGGCAGATGCGGGCCATGAACGTCGCGTCGCCGACCACCGTGGAATCCTTGAACCGTATGTGCGGGCACCAGACCTCGAAAGATGTATCTGCGTTCTCTCGGTATTCCGGCTCCATCACCAGGCAGTCGGCGGCAACCGTCTCGCCGCGCGCGGGCTTATGGACGGACATGTTCCGCCACATGAGCGGACCGCCGTCCGTCACGAACTCGACCTCCGGGTTGCCCGCCGCCGGCGCAGCGGCTGTCCCCCACTTCCGCACGTCGCGCAGCTCGCTCGCGGACACCTTGCCGTCGCCGTCGAGGTCGCGGTCGAACTTCCACCAGCGGAACACGTCGGTGAAGACGTCGCCCCCCTCCGGCGCCTCGGGCCGCCCGAACACGTCGAGGATCTCGCCGAGGTTCAGCGCCCGGTCCCACAGCGCCATCTCGTGGATGAGCCCGTTGTAGTCCTTGGCGTCGACCTTATTGCCGCCGACGCTCGTAACCCAGCTGCTGACGAACTGCTGTCCGCCGATACGGCCTGTCGTGCCCGCGAAGGGAACCTGCCGTTGATACGCATTGTCCAAAGTTTGGTAGAAGAGCCCGTTCTCGCCCGCCACCACGCACAGCACGCGCTGGACGACGCTCGTCGTGTCGTTCGCGTCGGTCGTCGTCGTGACGTTCGTGACCATCGACACGCTGAACGCGAGATCGTACCACTTGCCGGCATCCAGCGTGATGCCGCTGAACGTGTCCTGCAGCTGCCCGATGAAGATTTTCGGATAGTAGGAGGTCGCGTTCCTCCGCACGAGGCCGAGCAGGTATCCGTAGGAATTCGCCTTGGTGCTGCCCCAAACGAAATTGTCGTTGTAGATGAACCGTTCGTCCGTTCCCACGTAGTTCACCCCGTCATTGAGGGTATCGCCCGGGCAGATGCGCGCGAAGAACGTCAACGTGTCGCTGTTGACATGCCCGTTGCCGATGTTCGCCATCGACGGCCGTATCTGGCTGCTCGTGTTCGTAATCACCTGGATGTTGAGTGCGGAGGACTGGACCTCCTTCCCGGAGTACGGGAGACGCACGGTCGTGTTCGTCCAGATCGGGCCGCCGCTCGGGCCGCTCGTCTGCGACGCCACGCCGACGGAGGCGTCGCGGCAGTCGTGGATCTCGCTCGTCTGGACGACCGCGCCGTCCGCGCCGCCCTGGTCGAACTTCCACCAGAACTTCGCCTCGTCAAGAACGGAACCGAACGCCGCCGCCCCGGTCGCCAAGGCGGCTAGAAATGCCACGTTGCGAAAAACATGCATGGGTGCTCCTTTCAAGATGCACCCGCATTCTACCATTTGGCGGAACCGCCGTCAACATCGACGGCGGCACGTGCGCGGCGTCACACGAGGCCGCGCGCGACGAGGTGTTCGGCGATCTCCACCGCGTTCAGCGCGGCGCCGCGCAGCAGCTGGTCGCCGCTCACGAACATGTCGAGCCCCTTCTTGTCGGTGCGGCTGATGTCCTGGCGGATGCGGCCGGCCAGCACGTCGTACTTGTCCGTCGCGTCGAGCGGCATCGGGTAGACGTTGTTCAGCGGATCGTCCACCACCTTCACGCCGGGCGCGTCCGAGAGGATCGCGCGCGCCTCCTCGGGCGTGACGTCCTGCTCGAACTCGAGGTTCAGCGACTCGGAGTGCGCGCGCGGGATGGGCACGCGCACCGAGGTGCAGCTCAGCAGGAGGTCGGGCGCGTGAAGCATCTTGCGCGCCTCGTTGCGCATCTTCAGCTCCTCCAGCGTGTACCAGTTCGTCTCGTCGAACTTGTCGATGTGGGGGATGAGGTTGTTCGTGAGCTGGTGGGCGAACGCCTTCACGGTGAGGGGCTTGCCGGCCACCATCTCGCGCATCTGCTCCTCCAGCTCGGCCATGCCGGCCGCGCCCGCGCCGGACGCCGCCTGGTACGTGGAGGCGATCAGGCGCTTCAAGCCCTTGGCCTTGTGCAGGGGGGCGACGGCCTCGAGCATGATTGCCGTGGTGCAGTTCGGGTTGGCGATCACGCCCTTGTTCCAGTCGAGGTCCTCGGCGTTCACCTGCGGCACCACGAGCGGCACGTCGGGATCCTGCCGGAATGCGCGCGAGTTGTCGATCATCTTCGCGCCGGCGGCTACCACGGCGTCCTTGTACTCGATGGAGGCCGTCGTGCCGCCCGCGAACAGCACGATGTCGAGACCCTTGAAGCTGTCCTTCGTGGTGGGCAGCACGTGGAACGTCTCGCCCGCGATCACCTCGTCGCGTTCGCGGCTCGCGAACACCTGGATCGCCTTGGCGGGAAACTTCCGCTGGCGGAGAACCTTCACCATCTCGGCGCCCACGGCGCCGATGCCCACGAGACCGACATTGTACTGCTTGCTCATCTTGTTGTCCTTACGGGGCCTGTCGCCCCTTAAAATTGGCAGTTATTTTACCATAAAACATGGCCCGCCGCAACGGTGGCAAAAAAGAGGAAAATATGGTAGACTATCCCCCGCAGTCAAACCCAGGAGACAACCATGGCATTGAACATCGTAAAAGATATCGATTCGCGCGTCGCCGTGAGGCACGTGCTGATGAGCGTTTCGGACAAGACCGGCCTCGACGCCTTCGTGCCCGCCCTCGTGAAGGCCTGCCCCGGCGTGAAGATCTACTCCACCGGCGGCACCTACGCGAAGGTGAAGGAAATCCTGGGCGACGCCGCGTCCGAGACGCTCGTGGCCGTGAGCGACTACACCGGCCAGCCGGAGATGCAGGGCGGCCTCGTGAAGACGCTCGACTTCAAGATCTACCTCGGCCTCCTCAGCGAGACCTACAACGACGCCCATCAGGCCGACCTCAAGCGTCTCGCCGCCCAGCCGATCGACATGGTGGTCGTGAACCTCTATCCTTTCCAGCAGACCGTGGCCAAGCCCGGCGTCACGCCCGAGATGGCGCGCACGAACATCGATATCGGCGGCCCCTGCATGGTGCGCGCCTCCGCCAAGAACTACCTCCGCGTGGCCTCCGTCACCGACCCGCTCGACTACGGCAGCATCGCCACCGAACTGGCCGACCACGGCGGCACGATCGGCCTCGACACGCGCTTCAAGCTGATGAAGAAGGCGTTTGCCCACACCGCCCAGTACGACACCGCCATCTCCGAGTTCTTCACCCGCACGCCGTGGGCCGAAGTCGACGGCACCTACGTCAAGCATTGAGCATCCGGTCTATCTCATGAAAAGCCAGCTTAACATCCTCAACCAGCTTCAGGAACTCGTGCTTACGCGCGACGAGCACCATCGCATCGGCGACGGCTCGCACATGGACTCGCTCGACCAGTCCATCGACTCGCTCGTGGACAAGCTCGAGCCTCAGCCCAAGGCCCTCTACCAGCGCCTCTACAAGAAAGACCACATCGTCATGTCGCCGATGGTCAACGGCTGCTGCGCCGTATGCGGCATGAGGCTTCCGATCTCCCAGGTCCAGCAGGTGCGCCTCGCAAAGACGATCCAGACTTGCTCGTCCTGCGGGCGCATGCTCTTCAACGAAGACGAGGACGCGCCGCGCTCCACGGTGGAGCCGCCAGCGCGCGGCGAGCCCCGCAAGACGGGCATCAGCCGCTTCTCGGCCGAGGAGCTGATGATCTGCGGTCTGAAGTCCACCACCCCCGAAGGCGCCATCCGCGAACTCGCGGACGCCATGGTGGCCAACCGCTTCGTCTCGAACGCCGACGCGCTCGTGGCGGCGGCGATGGAACGCGAGAGCATCCTCTCCACGGCGATGGGCGACGGCCTCGCCTTCCCGCACGTGCGCGGCGTGGAGGGCGGCGGCCTGACGATCGCGCTCGGCGTCTCGAAGGACGGCATCGCCTACGACGACATCGGCACGAAGGTGAACTTCATCTTCTTCAGCGTCATCCCTGTCGCCGTCAGCGCGTTCTACCTGCGTCTCATGTCCGGCCTCACGGACGCCTTCGCCAAAAAGGCGAACCGCGACCTTCTCATGGCCGCCAAGACGCCGACCGAGCTGTGGAAGGCGTTGACGAAGACCACGCGCTCCACGATCCAGTGAGCCCGAGCCGCGTCAAGACCTGGTTCTTCCTCTGCCGCCCGTGGTCGGTGACGGCCACGCTTGTGCCGGCCCTTTTCGCGATCGGGCTTGCCGGGCGCGATCCGCTCTTCTCCTGGGGGCGCTGGTGCCTCGCCCTCGTGGCGGCGCTTCCGCTCCAGATCGCATGCAACCTCCTCAACACGTGGGGCGACGACCGGTCGGGGGTGGATGCCGTGGAGGGCGCCGTCGTCACCACGCCGCAGCTGCGCGACGGGCTCGTGACGTCCAGGCAGGTGTTCCTCGCAGCGGCGGGTTGCCTGGCCGCCACCTGCGCGCTCGGCCTACCTCTGCTCGTCTTCCGGCGCGCCGCCGCCCTCTCGTTCAACTGGGGCGTGGCCCTCGCGGCGGCAATCGGCTTTCTCGGCGCGACCAACTACGCCACGGGCTTCAAGTTCAAGTACCGCGGCCTCGGCGTTCCGTTCGTCTTTTTCCTCATGGGATCGATCGAGTGCTTCGGCTTCTACGCCGCGTCCGTTCCGAGCCTCGTGCCGCCGCCCGACCTGTTGCCGGCATACGGCAAGATGCAGCTCGCGCGCACATGCGCGGAGTTCCTGCTCCTCACCTTGCCGATCAACTGCCTCGTGGCCGTCATCATGCACGGGAACGACATGCGCGACATCGCCACCGACACGGCGGCCGGCATAACGACGACCGCGTCTCGCCTCGGTCCGCTCGGCGCACTCGTCCTCTACTGGATCCTGCATCTTGTCCCGTCCCTGTTTTGCCTGACGACGTGCGCCGTGCACCTGGCGGACGCCTACCGGCCGCCGGCGCTTCCGTGGCTGATTCCCCTCATCGTCCTGCCCCTCACGGCGCGTACGCTAGCAAAGGCGACTTGCGTCTACCGAGCAAGCCCGGCCAATCCGCCGTGGCGCGGCCTCGAGCGCGCCTCCGGCGGCATTCACTGCCTCTTCGGGATTCTCTACGCGC
>CAMNLN010000143.1 GCA_946543025.1 uncultured Verrucomicrobiota bacterium | reverse complement strand
GCGGCATCATCTGCTTTTGCGCTCGAAGACGCGCGTATCGACGAAATCGCCTCCTGGTTGCCGGAATCGCCTGCCGCCACCGGTGCGCGCATCGGCGACCGTGCCGCCTGGGGGCGTCTTGCTGCCCTGCCCTCTGCCTCCAAACACGTAGCGGCCGCCGAAAAGGCGCTCGCAGAGCCGATCCCGGACCTCCCCGACGATCTCTACCTCGAGTTCTCCCGGACCGGTAATCGCACACACTACCAGGAACCGTACTTCAAGCGCCTCAACTCTCTTTCCGCCCTGCTGCTCGGCGAGTGCCTGGAGGACAAAGGGCGCTTCCTGCCTGGCATCGTCGCTCGCGTCGACGCCATCTGCGCCGAGCGCAGCTGGACGATGCCCGCGCACGACGCCAGCCTCTCGTGCTTCAACGGCACGCCGCACATCGACCTCGGCAGTAGCCACCGCACGTTGACGCTCGCCCTCGCGTACGACTGGCTGGGCGATCGGCTGTCGGCCGAGACGCGGAAGAAGATATTCGACGAATGCGATCGGCGTACCTTCCAGCCCTACCTCGCCACCTGCCGCGAGCCGGACCGAAAGAAGATTCCTCGTCGCCACTGGTGGTACGAGGGCGGGAACAACTGGAACTCCGTGTGCAACTCGTGCGTCGTGCGCGCGGCGCTGGCGATGATCGCGGACCGTCGCCTGCGCGCCGAGTTCGTCGCGGCCGCAGAACATACCGTGCCGTATGCCCTGAAAGGCTACACGGACGATGGCTACTGCTCGGAGGGCATGGGCTACTGGAACTACGGCTACGGTCATCATCTCACGCTCGGCCTCGCCGTGCGCGCGGCCACGGGCGGCAAGATCGACCTCTTCGCCAACCCCAAGAACCGCGCCGTGATGATGTACCCCTACGGCTACCAGCTGATGGACTGGCAGTCGCCGCACTTCGCGGACGGCGGCGGCAATCCGAGGGCGGTCCTTCTCGCGCTTCAGCGGCAGGTGTTCCCGGATATCGTCAGCCGCCGTGCGGCCCAGGTGGATTTGCTGGACGGAGAACTCTCCGTGATCAGCCTGCGCGCGTTCGGACAGGATCCCGGCCCCGACTATGCGGGCGGATTCGACGTGCTGCCGGTCCGCACCTGGTTCCCGGACGCGCAGGTGCTCATCTCGCGCGGCGTCTGGCCCGAGAGGACGATGCGCCTCAGCATCGCGATCAAGGGCGGCCATAACGCCGAGCTGCATAACCACAACGACGTCGGTTCCTATATGATCATGCTCGACGGCGCGGAGATGGGCGGCGATCCGGGCGGCGAGGTATACACGCGCCGGACCTTCTCGAAGGACCGCTACGTCTCGAAGGTGCTCAACTCCTATGGACATCCCGTGCCCGTGGTTGGCGGGCAGCTGCAGAAGGGCGGGCGTTCCGCCGCCGCGAAGGTGCTCAAGACGGATTTCTCCGATGCGAAAGACGTGGTTGTCTTCGACTACACGGCCGCGTATCCTGTGCCGACGCTCAAGTCGCTCGTGCGCACGATGACGTTCGACCGCGCGAACGCGACGATTACGATCACGGACGCGGTTTCGTTCAGCGAGCCTACCGCGTTTGAGGTGCCGGTGATAACCTACCGCGAGTACACGAAGGACGAAGCGTCCTCGCACTTCGAGTTCCGCAAGCCGCATAAGCGATCATATCGCAAGCTGAAGATGGACGTGCAGACCTCCGCGCCCGTAACGTTCAGGGACGAGAAGATCGAGAATCCCGGCAAGCCCGACGTCACGCGCCTCGGCTTCGCCTTCGACCAGCCCGTCACGAACGCCACCTTCACACTCGTGTACTCTACCCGCTAAGGAGAGGTATGAGTGTGGACCTGAGCGAGGCTTTCGGTAGCGAAGTGGTGCTGCTTTCGGCGGCGGACGACGTGGCGCTCGCGGAGGAGGCCGGTCGGCTGGCCCATTTTCTTGAGCAGGCGCCTGCGGCCGAATTGAGCGACGTGGCTTACACCTGCGCGCGCAACTTTTCGGGGGCTGGAACGGCCGTCCTCGCCATCGTCACCTCTAGCACCGCCGAATTGCGCAGTCGGCTCGTCTCGGCGTCTACGCGGATTGCAGCCGGCGCTGAGCGTGTGCGCGACAAGTCTGGTACCTATTACTTTCGGACGCATCTGCTCGGCGAGGGGACGGGCGGCAAGCTGGCGTTCGTGTTTCCCGGCGCCGCCTCGTTCTATCCCGACATGCTGCGCGACCTTTCCGTGCGGTTCGTGGATTGTCGCAGCGCGTTCGACGAGCTGGAAGCCGCGCTAAAGGGCGGGGGGCCGTTCGTGCCGTCGTCGTTCGTCTTCCCGCCAGCTCCCTACTATCGGCACGACGCAGATGTGTTCACGGCGGGAGGCTACGCCGAGGCGATGGTTTCCACCTACTCGGCGAATGCGGCCCTCTATCGCCTCTTCCAGGCACTCGGCGTGAAGCCGGATGGCGTGACCGGATTTTCCGGCGGAGACCTGAACGCGCTCGCGGCGGCAGGCGTTCTCGGCAAGTTCGAGCGGGACAAGCGGCTCAAGTTCCTGCGCGAGATGTACAAGCTGGTCAACACGGCGGTCAACCACGCCGGCCTGCCGACATGCGTGATGGTGTCGGTTTTTTCGCCGCATCCGGAACGAACGGACGAGATTCTGTCGGCTTTTTCGCCGGACAAGGTAACCGTGGCGTTCCGCCAGTCGCCGCGCCAGCAAACGCTTGCGCTCGCGCCGGATGTGGTGGACGTGGTACAGCACGCGCTCAGCGAGGTCGGCGCACGCGGCATGCGCCTGCCCGTGGACCGTCCCTTCAATACGCCATGGTGCGCGTCCAACCTCTCCGCCTTTCGCAAGTTCGCCGGCAACTGGGTGGACGACAAGCCGCATCTGCCCGTCTATTCCTGCGGCACGGCGGCGCTGATGCCGGAAAAGGCACGCAAGGTGCGCGACATTGCGGCAGAGCAGTGGGCGCAGACGGTGCGGTTCGAGGAGACGATCCGCCTGATGTACGCCGACGGTTATCGTGTCTTCCTGGAGGTGGGGCCGCGCGGCGTGGCTACCAACGCGATTGACGAGATTTTGAAAGGATCGACGTACGCGGCGCTCGCGTCGGACTCCGTCCATCGCGCGGGGCTGCTCCAGCTCCAGCACACCTTCGCTTCGCTCGCCGCGCTCGGTGCGGCCGTGGCGCCGGCCGCCCTCTTCGAGCATCGGCGTTGCCGCACGCTCGACCTCGCGGCCCCCCTTACGCTCAACCTGCGCACGGAAGCGGAGTTGCGTCTCTCTCGCGCCTTCCCGCAGCTGCGGCTGATGGCCGACGACCCGTCGTTCGGCGGCGCGATGGCAACCTCGGCGGCCAGTACGCCCGGCGCGCGCAACAAGCCGGCCGCGCGCGCTGCCGCCGTTGCCGCCCGTCAGCGCCGCCAGCGGCAGTTCGAGTTCGGCGCCATCAACCCGCTCATTTCGGACGCAGACATCACGGCCCAGCAGCCGGGCGTATCTCTTGAGATCGCCAAGACGTTCACCTTCGCCGACGAACCTTTTCTGGCTGACTTCGCGCTAGGCGTTCCGCAGATCGCCTATTCGGATCCGTCCCTGCGCGGGCTTACGCTCCTCCCCCTTGTTGCCGGCGCGGAGATCATGGCCGAACTTGCGCAGATGCTTGTGCCCAACCGGCACGTCGCGGCGATGATCGACCTGCAGAGCCGTCGAACCGTGGCGTTCCGCGACGGGAAACTGACGCTCTTCGTGCGCGCCGAGCGCATCGCATCGTCCGATCCCGACCAGGTGGCCGTGAAGGTCCAGTTGCGCGAGGACTCGCCGAACTCCGCCTGGACATGGCCCGTGATGGAAGTGACGTTTGCGCTGGCCGAAGAGAAAGAAGAGCAGGCCGTGGCGTTCACGCCGCCGCCGATGTCGCGCCCGCGCGA
The DNA here is from genome assembly GCA_946543025.1 of uncultured Verrucomicrobiota bacterium. Classification (GTDB taxonomy): domain Bacteria; phylum Verrucomicrobiota; class Kiritimatiellia; order RFP12; family UBA1067; genus RUG572. Next base: position 4,522 of record CAMNLN010000143.1, on the reverse strand, counting down.
CGTCCACTGGACGGAGAGCGACATCTACCCGGATCGTCTGTATGCCGGCGGGTTGCTCCAGCATATAAAGACGGCGGACCGCTGGAGCGAGACCGGCATTGACTATGAGGTGGAAGTCCCGTCGCCCGTCGGGGCCGTTACGCACACGCGCTTCCCCCTCTGGGCTCTCAACCCGCAGCTCCTTGGGGCTGTGGCGGACGGTTTTACCCTGTGGCGCAGTCACGAACGTTTCCCCGGTGCCTTCTCCTTCGCGTTTCGGCTCCGGCGGCTGGATCTCCACACGCGCACCCTCGCGCCCGGTTCGCGCCTCCACTGCTACCTGCGCAACACGGGCGTCACGCCGCAGTCGCTGATCACGGACATTCTCGTCTCCGACGGGAACGGTACGCTCGTGATGGAGCTGCACGGCTACGAGGAGTTGACCGAGCGTGTGCCGGACGAGTACCGCCAGCTTCTGTTGGCGCCGGCGCGGACGTTCCTCACGAAGGAGATTCCATCCGACCGGCTAGGCGCGCCCGCCACCGCCGTCGCTTCCGCGATGTTCGCGGAGGTGCCGTATCCGATCTTCGAGCGAAACGAGAAGCTGTGGCTACGCACCGTCTCGCAGATCGTGCTGGACAAGTCAGAACGGCGCGAGTTCGCCTCCATGACGGGAGGGACGGCGCGTTGCACCGAATGGCTGTTCGGACGCATCGCCGCCAAGGAGGCGGTGCGCCGCTTCCTTGCCGCCAACTACCAGGCGCGATGGAGCGACGCCGACGTGGAGATCTATCGCGACGACAGCGGAAAGCCGCATCCGATCGGCAAGTGGAACGACTTTCTCTCCACGAAGATTGACTTGGCAATCGCTCACACGGCCCAGTTCGTCGTGGCCGTGGTAGCCGCGAACGCGCGCGTGGGCGTAGACGTGGAGTCGCGCGACCGCGATCTTTCGGACGAGTTCACGCGCGGCGTGTTCACGCCCGAGGAACAGGAGCTGGCGACGCGCGCGGCGGACGCGCCGAGCGCGATCCTGCGGTTCTGGTGCGCGAAGGAGTCCGTCTCCAAGGCGCTCGGCACGGGCATCCGCTACTCGCCGAAGGAGCTGACGGTCGAATCCTTCCTTGCCGACACGGGCGAGATGGAGGTGCGGCTCTCGGGCCAGTGGCTGGAGAACTTCAAGATGTTCACCGGCCGCACGATCCACGTGTCGTCGAGCATCGTGCGGGGGCATGTCCTCGCGAGCTGCTTCATCCCGGCCAGCCTATTCAGCTAGGCCAGCAGCTCGTTGACTTTCTTCATCACGGCGAAGGCGTCGGCCACGTAGAGGACATCCGCCTTGCCTTGCGCCCAGCCGCAGTTCGCGTCCAGGTTTACGGCACGGCGGTCGTTCACGAACCGCCAGCCGACCACGTGCGGCTCCTCGCCGTGGCAGCATGTCGAGAGTCCCTTCGCGTGGCGCGGCGTCGCGCCTGTCTGGCCAACCTGGTTCATGTGGCTCATGAAACTGAACGCCTTGGCGGCCTCGGGCATGTCGACGAGCGACTTGGAGGAGCCGAGCGACGCGCCGGACTTGGCGAGGAACCCCGTAATCGTGGCGGCGGCCTCGTCGAGGTGCGTGGCGCCGTCTGCCTGTTTTTTCGTCCAGCCCGCGCCGGCCACGAAAAGGAGGGGCGAGTCCGGCTTGATGGTCGATTCGCCGCCGGTGCCGGCCGCCACGACGCCGTTGACCGTTGTCCGCGTTTCCGCGGACGGGCCGGGCGGGATGGGGGCAGGGGCTACGCCCAGCTTCGCGCAAATCTCGGGGAAGAGGGCCGGGTCGGTGACGATCACCCACGGCCGCGCGGCGCGCGAGAAGGTGGTGAGAATGCGCTGACGGTAGGCCCAGCGCTGGACGGTGGCCTTTTCGCCGTCAATCGCTACGGCGACGACGTTCGTGTCGATGGCCGCGCCGGCGCGCAGGGCGGCGGCCGGCAGGGAGCGGCGTGCGCGCGAGGTACCGGGCACGAGAATGATGTCCGCCTCGGCGGCGGCAAGGGCGGCGGCAAACGCCGGCACGTCCTGTGCGAAGGTTCCGTTTCCGTCAATCGTGAATGCTGCGATCTTCATGTCGTGTTTCCTCAACCCTTGATCCATTCGACGATTTCCTTGGCAATGTCGTCGACCGCCATGTCTTTCTTCACGACCGTCGCGCGCTTGGCGGACGGCACTTCCGTCTTCTCGTAGGCGATGCCGCCGACGCCCACGTTGGCGACGGGCGCCTTCATGAGTGCCGGCATGATGCCGCGCATGTTCATCATGCCTGTCTGCGGGTTGTTCGGCGGTTCGGGCAAGTTGCCCGTGGCCCAGCCGATCGCCGCCGGGAATCCGGCGCAGGTTGAGGAGAGATACTGGCCGCCCTCGATGCGTTCCAGAACCGTGAAGGAGTCGTCGTCCGCGAGTTTCAGCTCGTCCACGCCCATGAAGAACTCGGAGATGCCAAGCGTTTCGGCGACGAACTGGAGCGTTACGCCCGCGTCGCGGCTGGCGGAGGCGCAACCGCCGAAGAGAAGCGTGGCGGAGAGGTCGAGGCCGGGAATGGCCTGAATAGCCTTGGCGAGTTCGGCGGCTGTCTCGCGCGCGTCGGTGAAACCGCCAGCCGGGGCATTCACCGCGACGAGCTGGAAGGGAGCCTTCTGGGCGACGGTCATCATCAGCTGCTGAAGCTTCGCTTTCGGGCCGAGGGCAACGAGCGTCACCTTCGAGCCGGCGCGCTGCTTGGCGAGATTGGCCGCCTCGTAGAGGGCACAGGCCGCCCAGGGGTCAAGTACGCTCGGCAGCATCTGCTCGTTCTTGAGGCCGGGCCCCTGCGGGGTCTGGACCGGTTCCAGCGTCTGGAGCGGATCCGGGACCAGCGATCCGCACACGATGATGTTCAACGGTTTTGCCATGTTTGTTCCTTCTGACTGAATACGTCTCGGCGAGACAACGGCATATTATAGCATAGAACCTTTCGCAGAGGACAAGGAGCCTATTCCAGGGCGACGAGGCCCTTGCCCTTGGCGACCACGATTGCGCCGAAACGCGTGCCGCGCGCGGGATTCGTCGCGCATTCCATCCGTCCGCTACCGCCATGGGCGGCAGGGACGGCGATTGTTGCCCGCACCGCGAGCAGGGGGCGCGTCGGCATGGCTCAGGCCTTCACTTCCCAGCCCGGCTCGTAGGTGCGCGTCCAGAACGCAGCCGCAGGACTGGACGGATCGGCAAGCCTGCCGGTGGACGGATCGAGATGGACGGCGTTGCCCGTGAGCAGCGAGACGTTGCCGAGCTCGGTGATGATGTTCGACTTGAGCGCCTCGTCGATCGGCATGGCTGTGGCCGGATTCTTCGCGCGTACGCAGTTCACGAAGCGGCGCATGTGCGCCTGGTCGCACGTCTGGAGCGGGTTCGAGAGCCGGTTGTCGCCTTCCTGCGCGGAAGGGTCGGTGTCGCCGGCGGCCCATTCGCGGATGACCTTCTTGCCCTTGCGGTCGTAGAGGGCGGACTCGCCCATCGCGCCGAAGAACGCGAGGCCGTCGTCGCAATAGACGAGGCAGCCGGTCCACTTGCCCATGAACGGCATCGCGCCGGTGTGCGAGCAGCCTTCCCACGTGAGGTACTTGCCGTTCGTGAACTGCGCGGTGAGCATGTGGGTGTCCTCGAACTCGAAGTCCTCGCCCTCGTAGAACAGCTTGCCGCCGCCGGCGTAGACGCGCGTGGGGTAGCCCGCGCCGAGCGCCCAGCGGGCGATGTCCACGAAATGCAGGCCGTTGTTCGGCAGGTCGCCCGTGCCGTAGCCGCGGAAGAAGCGCCAGTTGTAGTGGACGAGCTCGGGCTTGAAGGCGCGACGCGGGGCCGGGCCCTGCCAGAGGTCCCAGTCGAGGCCGTCTGGGATCGCGACGCCTTTCGCCGGGCGGATGGCCGGGCGGTCCGAGAGGCACCACGCCTTGGCCCAATGCGGCTTGCCGATCTGTCCGGTGCGGATGGCGGCGACGGCCTGCTGCGTGGCGAAGGAGCTGCGCCGCTGCGTCCCGAGCTGGAATATGGCGCCGGTCTTCCGCTGGACGGCGGCGAGGACTTCCGCCTCGCCGGCGGTCACGCCGATGGGCTTTTCCAGGTAGAGGGCCTTGCCGGCCCGCATCGTCCAGATGCCGGCGAGGACGTGCCAGTGGTCGGGAGTGGCCACGATCACGCCGTCGATGTCCGGGTCCTTGAGGACGTCGCGGATGTCGTTGAACTGCTTCGGCTCGTTGCCGCCGATGCGCTTCACCTCGCCGGCGGCGTAGGCGCGCGCGGCGGCGTCCACGTCGCACACTGCCGCGATCTCGGCGTCCTTCATCTCGCACACGCGGCACATCACCTGGTAGCCGCGCCCGCGCGCGCCTTTCGGGTTCATGCTGTAGCGCGTGCCGTCGAAGGCGGTGCGCGAGCATCCCATCACGCAGAGGCGGATGCGGTTCGAGGGCGCGCCCGCGCCGAGGGCCTTGCCGGCGGCCGCGATGAAGAACGCGCCGCCGCTTGTCTT
>CAMNLN010000142.1 GCA_946543025.1 uncultured Verrucomicrobiota bacterium | reverse complement strand
TATGAAAACAAACACATTGAAAAAAGTCGCAGCATCAGTCCTCGCCGCCGCTTCGCTCGTTGCGTTCGGCGACCCGATCGACACGCAGGTCACGGGCTCGGATCACAGTTCGGCACCGTGCACGCCGGTCCAGCATACCGGTGGTAGCGTTCCCTCGCCCGAGGAGAAGCTCGCGGCCGACATCTCGCAGAGCCAGGGGAAGAGCTTCGATGCCGTCCTTCTCGGCGATTCCATAACCGAATTCTGGGGCATGACCAATCCGGAACCGAAGCTCAAGATTGACCCGAATTCCGATGGTGCGATCTGCATGGGCATCGGCGGCGACCGCGTCCAGAACCTCCTGTGGCGCGTCCAGAACGGTGCGTTGCACAGCAACTACACGACCAAGTACTTCACGCTGATGATCGGCGTGAACAACGGCTTCCAGAACCACATCGACCATCAGGATCCCTGCGATCGCGCGGAGGATGTCGCCGAGGCGACGCGGCTCATCCTCAACGAGATCCGCACGCGGCACCCGGAGGCGAAGGTGCTCCTGATGCCAATCCTCCCCTACGGCTTCGACAGCAAATACTATGACGGACTCGACGTCCGGAACACGAACGAGGACATCAACGACTACGTCATCCAGTTCGTCGACTACAAGCGCATCTTCTGGGTCGACCTCCGGAGCAAGTACCTGAATGCGGACGGTTCCTGCAACGCCGCGATGTTCGGAGGCCCCGGCGGCAGCTATGACGCCAAGGGACACTACCTTCACCCGCATACCGACTCCTATACGCCCGTCTTCATTCCGGCGGTGACGAACGCGATGCTGGCGTATCTCGGGACTCCCGTGGGCACCATGCATGTCGTGGAGCCGTCCGTCGGATACGCGATGGCCGCGCCGAACGCGAACGGGGCCGGTTCGGCGACCATCACGGTTTGCGGCATCCTCCGAGGAACGGACGCAAACGCGAATCCCGTCGCCTCCTATTCGCTGTCCTACGAGCTTGACGACGGCCCGAAGACGCTGGCCCTCTCGAACCAGACGCTCACTCGCAACTCGTTCGTGATCCCCAACGTCGCCCTCGGCGAGCATACCTGCAAGGTGACCGTCACGACGGCGGACAACAAGGAGCTCGTGACGTCGATCGACTTCACGATGACCGACCCGTGGGCCGGAGAACCGCTTTCCGCCGACGGCAGCGAGATTCGGACGGACGGAACGCTCGTCTGCGCGTATGCCGCCGGAAATGCCGGCAACACCTACACGGTCAATACGGTTCCGTTCGCCTGCGCAAACGGCAGCATCGACAACGGCAACATCTCCTGGACCTTCAGCCAGGTGTCCGGTTCAACGGCTCCGAGTGGAACATCAGGCGGGTTTCGCGATCTGCTGGGCCATTGCTGGTGGATGTCGGCGGGCGGCGACGGCAAGGCGGTGACGCTCAAGGGCCTCACGCCCGGGAATAGCTACCTCGTCCAGATCGCCGGCTACCGCAACTATTCGGGTTTCGAGAAGGCGCACGTTTGGATCAAGGAATCGTACCGTGATGCGAACTACATGAAGATCCTGGGCGATGGTTGGACCTACGGCGGTCTTCTGACGGGGACTTTCACGGCGACAGAAGCGACCAAGACGATCACTGTCTGTGGCGACAACAACTGGGCCGTCAACGCCATCCAGGTGCGCGACCTCGGCGAGAGCGGCGTGCCGATCGTAGTCCAGCCCAAGGTCGGCTCGGTCACCGCCACGACGAACGAAACGGCGGCGACGATTTTTCTCTCGGGCATCGTGCTGGGGACGGACGATGCCGGTGAGAGCGCAAATTCCTATTCCGTCTCCTACTCGCTCAACAACGCGGCGTCCGTAGCCGCGCTTACGGGCCAGACCGGCGCGTCCGCGCAGTTCACGATCTCCGGTCTCGCGGACGGCGAATACACCTGCGCGGTGACGATCACGACAGACAAGAACAAGACCTCCGCGGCGAAGTCTGTCTCCTTCCGGATCGGCGAGCCGCCGGCGCCGGTCATTGCGCCGTCGATCGGGTCGGTTTCCGTCTCGACGAACGGCACGACGGCGACGATCTCGCTTTCGGGCATAGAGATGGGAACCGACAACGAAGGGGTCGCGGCTACCTCTTATTCGGTTTTCTACTCCCTGACCAATGCGCCTGACGTGGCCGCGCTCGAGGGCCAAAGCGCCTCGACGGCTTCGTTCGACATCGCCGATCTCGCCGACGGGGTCTATTCCTGCGCGGTGACGATCATGACCGACGCGAACAAGACGTCCGCGGCGAAGTCCGTCAACTTCAGGATTGGCGAGCCGCCGCCGATGCCGGTCGGCTGGACGTCCGAACCGATGGACGCCGCCGGCGCGAAGTTCAGCACGGAGGGCACGCTCGTCTACGCCTATGCGACGCAGGGGCAGACCGTCAACGGCGTCGCATTCACGCGGGCGCTTCCACTCGCATCCACGCATAGCATCGCCTTCACGCCGGAGGCCACCGGCTTCGACGGCAGTCTCATGAACGAGGGCGTTTCGGATAGTGGCTACGGACTCATCCTCGGCAATGGCTGGACGTGGACGGATTCGTCGACGGACACCAAGGCGGTGACGCTGACGCTGAAGGACCTGACGCCTGGAGAACGGTATCTTGTCCAGATCCTCTCGCACACGCACTGGAGCGGCAGCATGCTGGTCTCCGCCAATGGCTGCGAAGCGCAGCATGTCTACGGCTCCGACGAAGCCAGCGGCAAGTACGGGGCTCTTATGACCGGCACCTTCACGGCTTCGGCCGAGACGCAGGATGTCGAGATTCTCTTTTCCGGCTCGAACGGCGACCGCCCGGTCAACGCCGTCCAGGTGCGAAACCTCGGCGAAGGCGGCGGCGTGATCGTTGTCGCTCCGTCGATCGGGTCGGTTTCTGCGGATGTGAGTAGCTCGAACGCGACGGTCTCGCTTTCCGGCATCATGCTGGGCACGGACGACGAGGGTGTGGCTGCGACATCCTACGCAGTATCCTACACGCTGAACGGCGGGGCCGCGGTGGCGGCGCTCTCGAACCAGACCGGTACTTCGGCCTCGTTCCAGATCTCTGATCTCGCCGACGGTTCCTACACCTGCGAGGTCACGATTACGACCGACAAGAACAAGACGGCGACGAAGTCTGTTTCCTTCACAATCGCCACGTCAAGCCAGGGCGGTGGCGGCGACGAGCCGGGTCCTGTGCCCGAGGCTGGCTGGACCGCAGGTCCGATGGCCTCGGACGGCAGTACTATCCACACAGACGGTACGCTCTTATATGCGTATGCGGTACAAGGAGGAACGGTGGGTGGTGTGACCTTTGCGCGTGCCACTGATTTCGCAAATGCCGTTATGGTTTCTGCTTCGCCTACCTCCGCGGGGTACGTGGTCGCAGACTTCATGAACGAGGGAGTGTCTGGCGACTTCGGACACATGCTTGAGGGCGGTTGGTACTGGGGGGGCAACGGTGCCGCGGCCGGGGAGCTCTCGTTCGTCCTTACGCTTAAGGGACTGACGGCAGGCAGAACCTACCTCCTCCAGCTTGTTTCTCATCGGCATTCCAACAGCACGCTTGTCTCGGCAAACGGTTCGACGCCAGTGCATATCTATGGAACACACGATGGCACGAACTATACCTACGGCGCATCCATCGTTGGCGTATTCACGGCCTCGGGCGCAACGGCGGACTTCACCGTCACGTATTCCGCAGCGTCGTCTGGCATGAGACCCCTCAACGCCATCCAGGTCCGCGAGCTCGGCGAAGGTGGCGGTGGCGAAGATCCGATCGATCCTGTCGACCCGGCGACACCTGTCTGCACGCTGACGATTCCCGCGAAGACGGGGCTCCAGCTCCAGTCGGTGGCGACGAACGGCGTTGCGGTCGCGGCTGTCGGCGGAAGCTACTCTATCGTCTCGAACACGCAGGTGACGGTGACGTTCGCCGCGGCCTCGGGCTTCGAGATTACGGACGGCAATCCTGTCGTCTTCACGCTCTCTAGCGACAAGACGTTCGTCGACGCCGACTACCCGACCGTGCAGGCGACGAGCGGTGGCGGTGGCGGCGGTTCCGTCGAGACCGGCTGGACCGGAGGGGCTGCGGATGCGGAAGGGACAGTTTTCCGTACGGATGGGACGCTCCTCTACGCCTACGCCGTTCAGGCCGTGACAGTCAACGGCATATCTTTCGCCGCGGACGCTGACCTCAACACGGCCGATACGGCGGTTTCGCCGGATTTGGCCCAGACGGACGGCAACTCGGGCAGCGAGAGTGTGACCGGAGATTTCGGCACGATGCTGAAGAACTCGTGGGAGTGGGCCAATACGACAAGCACGCTGACGATCACGCTCAAGGGGTTGACAGCTGGGAAGCGCTATCTCGTTCAGGTCCTCGCTCACAACAAGTGGAGTGACTCGTTGATCAGCGCCGGAGATGTTACGCCGATGGCCATGCGCGACACCAACAAGTACGGCGCCTCGCTTGTCTGCGGCTTCGATGCGACGGGCGAGACGGAGGACATGGCGATCAAGTATTCCGGCCCCGCCGGATGGCGCGTCCTCAACGCCATCCAGGTGCGTGATCTCGGCGAAGGCGGCGGCGGTGGCGAAGATCCTATCGATCCTGTCGACCCGGCGACACCTGTCTGCACGCTGACGATTCCCGCGAAGACGGGGCTCCAGCTCCAGTCGGTGGCGACGAACGGCGTTGCGGTCGCGGCTGTCGGCGGAAGCTACTCTATCGTCTCGAACACGCAGGTGACGGTGACGTTCGCCGCGGCCTCGGGCTTCGAGATTACGGACGGCAATCCTGTCGTCTTCACGCTCTCTAGCGACAAGACGTTCGTCGACGCCGACTACCCGACCGTGCAGGCGACGAGCGGTGGCGGCGGCGGTGATCCTGTCGAGACCGGCTGGACTGGCGCGGCTGCGACGGCAAACGGAAGCTTTTTCAGCACGGACGGGACACTCCTCTACGCCTACGCCGTCCAGTCGGTGACGGTCAACGGAATCGCCTTCGCCGCAGATGCAGATCTCAACACTGACAACACGACCGTGCAGCCTAATCTGGCTCAGACGGACGGCAGCTCGGGCAGCGAGGGTGTCGCAGGCGATTTCGGCACGATGCTGAATAACTCGTGGGAGTGGGCCAACTCGACGAGCACGCTGACGATCACGCTTAAGAATCTGACGATCGGGAAGCGCTATCTCGCGCAGTTCTTCGCGCACAACCAGTGGAGCGATGCGCTGATAAGCGCCGGCGATCTCGAAGCGATGGCCATGCGCAATGACAACAAGTATGGCGCCTCGCTTGTCTATGTTTTCGAGGCGATTGCAAACTCCGAGAGCGTTGTCATAAAATATTCGGGCGCGGCCGCTTGGCGCGCACTCAACGCCGTACAGGTGCGCGAGCTTGAAGGGACGTCGCCCTATGTCGATCCCGAGGGCAATATGGCGGAGGGGTGCGTCCTCAGGATCAGCGAGATACTGCCCAAGCCCACGGACGCGCGGACGCTGAACGGTATGGAGGGAATGGACGTCAACGGACTCGAGTCTGGTTGGGTCGAGGTCGAGAACACGTCCGACAAGTGGGCGGACCTCGCCGACTACCGCTTCATCCGCGTAAACCGTGGCAAGAAGACCGATCCCGCGGGTTTCGGCAACTTCCCGTCCCGTCTCGTTCCGCCGCACGGCCGCGCGATATTCTACACGTCCGAGCGCTATTCCAACAGCAAGGACAAGACGGTGAGCGCGTTTGCGGAAGGAACGTTCGACGGCAAGCCGATGATCTTCGAGAACTACGGCGACATCCTCGTGTGGGGCGACAAGGTGAACCCGAAGAAGTCGCCGTACGTGCGTCTCTACTACGCGCCGGTCAGCAATGCCAGCAACATCGTAAGCGTCGTCGACACGGTCGTCATCCCGAGCGACTTGCCGGAAGGGTGGTCGATTATCGTTGGTGACGCGGCGGAAGGCGAGGGCACGCGTCGCTGGATGTGCCCGACTCCTACGCGCGGCGCGGAGAACACGGCGACGGCGGGGCTTGTCCGCATCGGCCCGAACGTCGGCCCGCTCTACGAGAAGGCGGGCCAGGCAAAGACGACCTATGCAAGCGAATTCGCGGCCCCTGTGCCGCCCGCCGTTCCAGGCGAGGACTATTCGGTGACTCTCCCGATCAACGGCGTGATGAACCCCGACGGCACGTTTACGCCGCGCGCGGCCGACCAGATTCAGTCCATCAAGTTCGTCTACCGCAAGGATCTCGACGACGCGACGCTCGTCACGAATGAAGTGAACCTGGCGACTAAGACGACCGACGCCAACTGGGGCGACCAGTACACGGCGACGATTCCGTCGAGCTACTTCCCCGCGGCAGGTCACCTGATGCAGTGGAAGGTCCTGATCACCGACGGCGAGGGCGTGGAATGGACTTCCCCGAGCTTCAACAACAAGGACGACGGCTACGAGTGGTACGGCACGATCGTCGAACCGGGCGAACTCAACAGCGCGACTCTCCCGACGTGGCACATGTTCGCGAGCGGCAACCACCTGACGCAGATGGACGTCGACGCCGACAAGCAGAATCTTTCGCTCGTTCCCCACAACGCGCGCGTCGCCATCTACGATTCGTCGACCTCCAACTACTACGACTACGTGAGGATCGACCTTCGCGGCAACACGTCCGCGGGCTTCACGAAGAAGGGCCACGGCCTCAGGTTTGCGAAGTCGCATCCCATGACGATGACCGACGCCGTGACGGGCGAGGCGGTCGAGGAGATCCGCAAGACCTCGCTCATCAGCGAGTTCGCCGATCCGAGCTACATGCGCCAGATGATCGCCTTCTGGCTGTGGCGCAAGATGGGGAACCTCGTTCCATTCGACTTCCCCGTCCGCTGCAACCTGAACGGCGAGTTCTACCAGCTCGCGTTCAACTCCGAGCGCTTCACGGACGAACTCATCGAGGACGTCTACGGTCTCGACAAGTTCGGCTACGGCTACAAGAACGTCGGCACGCTGAGGAGCGGATCGGGAACGACGGCGGGTGGCATCGAGAAGAAGACTCCTGACGACGAGGACGAATCGAACATCACGGTCCTACAGAACGAGCTGCGCTCCAAGATAACGGCTGCGCAGCAGGTGTCCAGCTCGCCGGACGGAGGGTCCACGGGGCTCGACAACGCCGCGCTCACGAAGTTCGTCGTCCAGAAGTTCGACCTCCCGGCGTGGCTCAACTACCTCGCCTCCGCACGCATCACACAGGAGATGGACGACGTGTGGGCGAATGTCTGCGCGTACTACGACAACCCCGCGATGCTCCAGGGCGCGCGCGGTACGGGCACGTGGATGCCGCTCGGCTATGACTTCAACCTGAGCTTCGGCCAATATTACCGCGACAACGGCGTCGGCGGAAACGGCCTTTTCGCGACGAACGACTGGTTCAAGTCGCACCCGTTCTACGGCGGCAGCCGCGTCAGGTGCTATTCGTCGTCTTCGATGTCCACGACGATCAACTACGGCAACGACGGGTTCGAGGCCGTGTGGCAGTCCGCGAAGTTCCGCCGGCTCTACCTGCGCCGCCTCAGGACGCTGATGGACCAGGAGCTCAAGGCGCCGGGCACCCCCGAGAGCGAGGTTCCATTCATGGCGAAGATGCGCGAGATGGCAGGCCTGATGCGCGCTGATGCCGCAAGCGACACGGCCAGGTGGCCCAACAACGGCACCGACAGCAACATCGACGTGTGGTCCAGCCGTCCAGCCAGCATGGATGCCGGCATCGACGACATCTGGGACAACTACGTCGTTCCTCGCCGCGAGCACCTTTATGTGACGCATTCCGTGACGAACACAGCGAAGGCGGTTGGCTACGGCTCGCGTCTCAATGCGGGAATTCCCGAGGCGCAGAGCCCGATCGAGACGCTTGCGCCGAACATCACGGTCGACCTCTCGGGGCTCGCCGATGGCGTGGTCGTGATTTCCAACGGGAACAACGAGGTTGTCGACATGAGCGGATGGGTGCTCAAGACGGCGGTCGAGTGGACGCTTCCCGCCGGCACGGTGTGCGATGCGCAGGACGCGATCTACGTCGTAGCTGATCGTCGCGCCTATGTAGCCGCACACTCGGATGCGCTCACGGACCAGGTGATCGTCGGCAACGCTCCCTTCACCGACACCGCCATATTGCAGGTCTTCGCCGCCGACGGCACGACCCAGGTGCTGATGACCGCGCCTGACAGCGGCGATCCCGACCAGGCCAACCTCCGCTTCCACACCATTTACGGTTCGACGCTCAATGGTAAAGGCGACGCGGGCGAGTTCATCGTCATCACGAATGTCTCGGCAAATGTCGTGAATCTCGAAGGCGTTGGAATCTCCTGCGGGAAAGCGGGGGGTGATCCCAAGTGCAGGATCGTCCTCGGAGATGTCGATCTTCCAGGCTTTGGATCGCTTCGCCTCGACCAGG
>CAMNLN010000141.1 GCA_946543025.1 uncultured Verrucomicrobiota bacterium | reverse complement strand
GAAAAAAGGAATGCAATCCATGACCTATGAAGAGACTGTCGTTTGCGCAACGAGGCATCGGATTCGGCTCTGCAAGCTTGCATGGCTGATCGCAAGCTGGGGGCGGCAAGTTGCATGTGCCGTCTGCATGGCGGCGTTGCTTCTCCCCGCTTCTGCGGCAAACGTAGTCGAATCGCTTGTCCTTGACGGCGCGGCGCGATCGATCTCCGAGGATACGGTTGTCTCAAATCTGTCGGTAACGGCGCAAAGCAAGCTCACTGTCGTTTCAGGCGTATCGCTGAATGTCGTAAACTATGTTGGAAATGACATTCTACTTCAGCTGTATGGCGGCGGCACGGTTGCCATCGAGAACTTGGCGGACGATAGAGGCTTCATCGAGGCGAACGAGTCGGTGACGTTGCGTTTCACGGCCGAGACGGACACGCACGGACTCGCCTCCGGCGCGTTTTTCCATGTTGACGCGTCCGTTGCCGCGAGCCTTGTCACGGAGAACCGCAACGGCACGAACTTCGTCGTTCGCTGGAATGACGTGCGCGGCGCAGCCTATCCGTATGCGGCCAACGGCGATCAGATCTCGCAACCGGTTCTTGTGGACAATGGCGCGCGTTCGCATGTCGACATGGGAAGGTTCCAGTCGTTCCCGGCCACTGGTCAAGGCGGTTTTTTGGACTGGTCGCAGAGATCGACTGCCATTCGCGAAGTGTTTCTTGTGTTGTCCGATACGGAAGACGCTCGTCCGTCACATGGCGTCGACAGTGCCCGTCCGTTTCTGCTTGGCGACGCTTCTTCCTACGACTTCCACCGCGGATACGCCGATTTCGCCCTGTTCGCCAGCAACGCCTATGCTTCGGATTACATCAAGAACGGAACGATTACCCTCAATCGCGAGACGGTCCCCTACACGCAGCCGCTTCCGGCTGGATTCAGCCTGGTGCACGTGCGAACGACTGGCGGCACGACGGCGGGGACGTTCTCAAGAGACCGAAATATCAGGTACGGCGGGCAACGCATCCAGGAGGCGATCGTCTTCGAGTCGTTGCTTGAAGAGGACGTCGCGCAAGAACTCGAACGGAGGCTCTACGCCAAGTGGCTGCGCCACATGAGCCAGATATCGGTACACGGTACGGCGCGGCTTGAGACTGCCGGTCCGTTGTCGGCGAGATGGATATTCCAGTCGCCGAACGACTGTAACACGTTCATCGGCGACATTGACGCGGGATTCAATCTGATGGGGCGCCTGTCGATCCCCTCGGGGCGCCTGAACGTCAGAAGCGGCAGCAGGATGGGCGACGTCGAGGGCGAGGTGTCATACGCCGGAACGACGAGCGTCTATCGCCTGGGTGGCGTGGACGACTATGTGAAGACTGGCAGCGGCACGGCCTCCCTGCGCGCACTGTCCGCAACGAACATCACGGTAGAGGCGGGAAACTTGGAAGTGGAAATGCAAGCCCCGGCCCTTGATACCTACTTTCATGTCGATGCCTCCAAGTCCGACACGATTGACACGTCTGGCTCGACGAACGGGATGCCGTTCGTCACGTACTGGCGGTGCTTGCGTTCCGATTATCGGCGTCAGGCCTATTCAAGCGAAGGTACGCGTCCGTGGCTTAGAAGCGGTTTCCAGAACGGGCTGCCCGTGATCGACTTCGGCAGCCCCAAGTACGTGAACAAGAACTACCATGGCTTTGACAACGGGTATGGCGGCTACATGCCGTGGAACCACACGAACAATATCATCCGTGAGGTGTTCGTAGTCTATTCGGACACGGAGGACTGGCTTGTGAAGAATATGAGCACTCCTGGATGCTTCATACTGGGAAGTCTCAACAGCCGTTACGACTTTCACCGGGCGAACGGTGTGTCGACGCATGCGCTCTTCCATCCGTCCAACTCGAAGGACTTTGTTCGCGAAGGCGCGGTGCGGCTGGACGGCGTACCGGTGCAGTCGCCCACGACGGAAGCCCTGCCGGCCGGTTTCCACGTGATTCACGTGCGCACGAAGAATGCCGCGTCGGCTTCGGCATCGGACTTCGCGAATGACCGCGGCTTTATCATGGGGGGACAGCGGCTGGCCGAGGTGCTTATTTACACGAACCAGACGAGCGATGCCCAGCGCGATGCCGTCGAGACGTATTTGCGGAACAAGTGGCTGGGGGCGGAGGTGGCGGGGTGCGCCTATGGAACTGTGCAGGTGGCGGCCGGTTCGACCGTCACGCTGCCGCGTCAGGCGGCGGTCGATTCGGTGACGGGCCCCGGTACGGTTGCGGCGAAGGACAGGGTGACCGTTCGGAGCGTCTCGGGAGGAGCGTCTTTCACGGGTGATGTCGTGCTTGCCGAGGGAGCGACGATCTCCATTCGCGACCTTTCTGTCCTGACGGTGGCCGGCAATCTCGCGCTGCCTGCAATCGGTACGCTTGTGTTGGATGGCGGCAGTCCGGCGGACGACCTTGCGGGAGAAACAAGGATCGTGATGCAGGCCGATTCGGTGACGGCATCCTCGCTGACGGGTTGGACGGTGTCCGGAAGCCTGGCGAGCCGCTATTGCACCGCGCTTGCCGTAAGTGGCAATACCGTGACCGTGACATTCAGTCCTTCGGGCACGATGATACTCTTCCGCTGACAAGAGATTTCATGGAAGGCCCGGAGCAACCGGCGCTTTCGTCAGGGCAGGGCTACTTCAACCTTAAAGAAGCGCGAGGCGCTGTTCGTGGGGGCGACGAACTCGTCCGTCAGTTCTGCCGCGCCCTTGATGGTGTAGACGCGGTTCTGCTGGCCGTTCTCGTTGAGGTTGGGTTCCCAGCTGATGAACACCTGGTCGTTCGTGACGGCAATGTTCGCGGTGAAACGGTCGTCCTCGATCGTGGGGTCCGTACCCGCCACGTAGTCTTGCCAGAGCGGAATCGACTTGCCGAACGGCGACGCGCCTTCGGCGAGGCCGTCGTATGCGGCGTCGGAGGCGAATTGCGCGGGATTGTTGGTGATCGTCGGGCACAGCTCGTCGAGGTAGCTGTACGGGACGCTATGCGTGAGCGTGACGTTTCGCGCGCGCGCGCCGGAAGGAAGGGGTTGCGCGTAGGTGCGCGTGGCGACGTTTGCGTTCGAGATCTTGTTTGTGAGGAACGCGCCGGTGGAGGTGCGCGCGAGGAACGAAACGAGGTTGTTCGCGCCGGGGACGCCCATCAGCGTACCGGCGGGAATCACCTGCGTGCAGACGCCGTTTTCCACAGGGGCGTTCGCGACAAACCGACCGTTGACGAAGACGTCGAGCGAAGCGGCGCGCGAATCGGAGACGGCGACGCTGGCGGTCAGCGGCTGATCGGGCGCAGGATCGTCTGAAAGTCCCGGGAACGACGGCGTCAGAATTGAGGTCGCGGGGCGCAAGGGATAGTTGCGCGGAAGGGTGCCGATGTTCGCGACGGCCGTGTCGAGGGTCGTGAACTTGCCGTCGAGCCAGGCGAGGCGGTCCTTCAGGAACTGCTTGAAGACGGCGGCGTCGCCCGTGGGACCGCTGAAGCCCGCGCGGTAGAACCAACGGTTCTCGTTCGCGATGCCCGATTCGCGGATGTAGGCGACGTGCTGGTCGTAGGGTCCGCCGTCCGCCAGAAGCGCGGTCAGGTGCGGACGGCACGCGAGGTACTTTTCGCGCAGCTTCATGCAGAAGTAGGGGCTGCTGCACCATTCGGCCATGAAATTCGCGACATTGCCGCCAGGCGCCCAGCCGGTCGGCGACGGGTCCTTGAGGTAGACCTGCCCGACGTCGTTCGTACCCCACTTGCGCACCTGCGGGCTGCCGCAACCCCAGTCGAAGTCCCAAACCGGCCCCATGAACATCTTGCCGCCGCGGTCCATGTAGGCGTAGCGGCTCTTGTAGCTGGAGTCGCTGTTGCCCATGATGTACATGGTGAGCCAGTAGCCGGTCATTGAGTCGAGGTCGCAGA
The DNA here is from genome assembly GCA_946543025.1 of uncultured Verrucomicrobiota bacterium. Classification (GTDB taxonomy): domain Bacteria; phylum Verrucomicrobiota; class Kiritimatiellia; order RFP12; family UBA1067; genus RUG572. Next base: position 4,629 of record CAMNLN010000141.1, on the reverse strand, counting down.
GGTCGAGCCAGTTGGAGTTGGCGGCGCTCATGCCGGTTCCTGACGTCCAGGCGTCGAAAAGGTCCGTCCAGTAGTTCCGGCAGACGTCCATCATCAGGTCGCTCGTGAAGAGGTACTCGGGCTTGTTGAGCATCACCTTGTAGAGGGAGTCCTTGATGCCTGCCTTGACCTGGAACTGAGAGAGCTCGTCGTACTCGTTGGAGAGTTCGAAGAGGTAGCCCCCGCTGACGTCGTTCTTCTTGACGCCCTTGACGGACGAGATGTCCACCGTGCCGAGTTCGTTGGAGAAGACGCCCGTGTTCACCCAGCTGAAGTTCTCGGAGAACTGCCCCTTGTCCGTCACGCCGATGGCGGCGAGCTGCGCCGCAATCGCTGAATCCTTCAGGGCGGCCTTGCCGACGGTCTCGGCGGCGTCCTCCCAGTCGTAGATGTTCACGCGGTCCACGCCCACGCGGATGTGCTGGCAGAACTGGTAGCAGCCGAGGAACTGTCCGTTGAGGATCACGTCCACCCACGTGCTCTTCTGCCACACGGGCACTCCCAGCTCGTGCGACATGTCGTAGGCGATCTTGTTGCGGAGCATCGATTCGTCGTAGTAGTTTGCGAGCAGCACCCAGTGCTTGTTCTTGTTGCCGTCCGGGTCGAGACCGAACATGTTCGTCTTGGAGTCGATCTTCAGCTTGTAGGGCTTCTTGGGAAGTCCCTTCGTGGAGTTGCCGCGCACCTTGATCGTCAGCGGGCCGTTGAAAATCTCCTTGGAGGAGTACTGCCGTTCGCCGAGGACGGTGCGCATCGTGGCGTCGTGCTCCTCCTTCTGCGGGGTCGGCATCAAGCCGTCGAGGGTGTCGATGTAGAGGACGGGGAGCCGGCTCACGTAGTTGCTGCCGATGCCGACGAAGCCGTTTTCGTCATACGCCTCCACGAGGAGCCAGTGGCCGTAGTCGGCGTCGGTGACGGTGTAGGCGGCGGAGGTCGCCAGCACGTCGTCCGAGCGGCTAAACGTGCTGTCCACGCGCCGCCACACGTAGCGGAGCGTGCCGACCGTGGCACCGTCGTTGGGCGTGACGGCGAACGTCAGCTCCGTGCCGGACGCCACGCGGCCGCCGGCCGGCGCGTCGAACGCGACCGCCGCGCGCGGCGTCTTGGCCGTAGCCTGCTTGCCGCTGAACGTGCCGACGCGGCCCGTGCCGCAGAAGACGACGTGGTGGACATGGTCCTTCACGTTGTCGTTGGCGCTGTAGGCCTTGTTGCCCCTTCCGGACGTGTTGGCATCGAGCCATTCGGTGCCGTCCGCCGCCGCGAGGACATGCCCGTCCACGGTGTAGCGCACCTTGTTGGGGCGCACGGATAGGTCGAGCTCGATGCAGACGTCGTAGTATGTCTCCTCCAGGGGCGTGACGTCCGGTGAGGAGACTTCCGTCCAGTTGCGGGCCGTCCAGCCGACGAAGACGAGGTTTGTGGCGGTTTCGGTCTCCGTGCGGCGCAGGATGAGGCCGGCGTAGGAGTCCGTGGGCGCGGCGGCGTATTCCTCGCCGTTGCGGCAGGCGATGAAAGTCATGCGGGATTCGACGCAGACGGGCTTGTAGCTTTCGGAGCGCGCCGGCGCGGAGAACCGAAGGTCGTTCGGCCCTGCGCTCAACTGGAGATAGCGCTGGCCGTTTTCCTCCTCGAGCGAGGACTGGTCCTGCGAGGTACGCGTCCAGGTGCCGGCCGTGTCCGACCATGTCGTGGCGTTGAGGTTTGAATAGTCCTCCGTGAACCAGTTGTTCCAGACGAAGGGGGTGTCGTCTGCAGAAAGAAACCCGACCGCAAGTGCGGCCAAGCCAGTGGCAATGGCGCGATATGACATGTTGTCCACCTTGTTTGAGGGTAGAAGTTGCAAGAATAATACCAGTTTTCCGCCCGCATGGCAAGCCGCCTGCATTTTGCTATAATGAAGCGGTCGAAGGTATGTGCATGGACATAACGGATCAACTTGATTTCTCGGCAATCAAGCCGGAGCTGCTGGACGCCGTCAGGACGGTCGCCGGCCTCGTGAAGGAGGCCGGAGGGCGTGCCTTGATGGTGGGCGGCGCCGTGCGCGACCTGCTGATGGGCGCGAAGAGCGTCAAGGACGTGGACATCGAGGTGTTCGGCGTCGATCCCGAGCGGTTGCAGAAGATTCTTGGCGAGAAGTTCGCGTTCGATCCCTGCGGCGTCTCGTTCGGCGTCCTGAAGCTCCATCGTTTCGACATTGACGTCTCTCTACCCAGGCGCGAGTCCAAGCGCGGCATCGGGCATAAGGGATTTCTGATCGACTCCGACCCCAACCTTTCCGTCTCAGAGGCCGCCAGCCGGCGCGACTTCACCGTCAACGCCATGTACTACGACCCGGTCGCGGGCGCGTTCGAGGATCCCTACGGCGGTCGCGCGGACCTGTCGACGCGCACGCTGCGACACGTTTCGCCGAAATTCGTGGAAGACCCGCTGCGTGTCCTGCGCGGCATGCAGTTCATCGCCCGATTCGACCTTTATCCTGCGCAGGAGACGATCAAGCTGTGCCGCACGGTCACGATGGAGGATCTGCCGCCGGAGCGCCTGTTCGAGGAATGGGCCAAGCTGCTCACGAAGGGCAACCAGATCTCGCGCGGACTCGACTTCCTCCGAGCGACAGGCTGGACGCGCTACTTCCCCGAGCTTGCGCGCCTCATTGGCTGCAAGCAGGATCCGAAGTGGCATCCGGAAGGGGACGTGTGGAACCACACCTGCCTGTGTCTCGACGCCTTCGCGCGGCGGCGGACGGGCGATGCGGACGAGGATTTGATCGTGGGCCTCGCGGTGCTCTGCCACGACTTCGGCAAGCCCGCGACAACGGCGCTCGATCTGCGTTCCGGCCACATCCGCAGCCTGGGACACGACGAGGCGGGCGTCAAGCCGACGCTCTCGTTCCTGCGGCGGCTCACGAACGAGGAGCGTATCCTGCGCGAGGTGCCGCCGCTCGTCCAGTGCCACATGCAGCCGTTCGCGCTCTGGCGCGCGCGCGCGGGCGACGCCGCGATCCGCCGCCTCGCGATGAAGGTGACGCGCATCGACCGTCTCCTGCGCGTGGCGCGCGCCGACGACGAGGGGCGTCCGCCGGAGAAGGCGGGCGGCACCTCCTGCGGCGAGGACCTCAAGTGGCTCGCTGAGGCGGCGGAGCGCCTGCGCATCGCCGCGAACGCTCCCAAGCCCATCCTCATGGGGCGCGACCTGATCGCCCTCGGCTACAAGCCCTCGCCGCAGTTCGGGAAGTGGCTGGACGCTTGTTTCGAAGCGCAGCTCGACGGCGCGTTTTCCGACCACGCCGGCGCGCTCGCCTGGTTCAAGGAAAGGTTCCAGAAATGACGAAGATCGACGACAGCAAGCTCCGGATGCTCGGCAAGGTGCGCCGCATCGTCACGCACGGCGGCCTGCCCCATACGGACGACATCATGGCCTGCGCCATCGCCTACGCGCTCGGCGTGCCGCACGACGCGACAATCGAGCGCCGCAACCCGGCGCCGGACGAGCTGGATTCCCTTGCCGTCCTCGTGCTGGACGTGGGCGGCGTCCACGATCCGGCGCGGCTGGACTTCGATCACCACCAGCGTCCCCGCTCTGCGGAACCGAAGTGCGCGTTCAAGCTCCTCTCGGAATGGCTGGGGGTGGACGCCGAGTTCACGCGGCTGTTTCCGTGGTACGCGACGTGGAACCTGCTTGACGTCGCCGGGCCGTTCGCGGCGGCGGCGGCGATGGGGACCACGTGGGACAAGCTGGAGGGACTGGTGGCAAATCCGCTTTCCGACTTCGTGATCCGCCGTTTCGCGGACGATCCCGGCTTTCGCCACAAGGTCGTCCTTACGCTTGCGAACGCGGTGAGCCTCACGCGCCGTCTGTGGGCGTCGCTCTGCGAGAAGGCTTGCCCCGTGACGATCTGCGGCTTGCCTGCGGTCGACTTCACGGCGTGCGCCACCGAGGAGATTTCGCGCTGCTCGGACACGTGGATTCGCCTGAACCGCCCCGCCTGCCTCATCAGCAAGGACAGCCGCGGCGAGGGCCTGACGATCCTCCGGTGCAACGACGACCCGCGCCTGGACTTCACGCGCTGCGCGGGGAAGCCCTACGCGGCGTTCTGCCATCCGGGCGGGTTTCTCGTCAAGACGATGAAGCGGACGGACGATCCGGAGGTCGTTGTTCGGGACGCGTTGACAGGAGAAGGAAATGGATAAGGAAACGATTGAGCGGCTGGTGGCGTGCGCGCTGGAAATGGTGCCGCGCGCGTACGCGCCCTATTCGCGATTTCAGGTGGGCGCGGCCGTGCTGGCGACGTCCGGGAAGATCTACGGCGGGGCCAACGTGGAGAACGCGTCGTATCCCGCCGGCATCTGCGCGGAACGAAGCGCGATCGCGCAGGCGGTCTCCGCCGGCGAGCGGTCGTTGACGGCCATCGCGATCTGCGGCGGCAGGGACGGCTTAATCTCCGACTTTTGTCCGCCCTGCGGCATCTGCCGGCAGACGATGCGCGAGTTCTGCGATCCCGAGGCGTTCCATGTCGTCGTCGCCCGGTCGGTGGCGGACTTCAAGGTCTACACGCTTGCCCAGCTCTTGCCCGAAAGCTTCGGTCCGGAGGCG
>CAMNLN010000140.1 GCA_946543025.1 uncultured Verrucomicrobiota bacterium | reverse complement strand
GAGACGCAAACGCTTGACTGTTTCGGCAAATCAAGTAAAATATATGGCCGTTTTTGGATTCCAAAGGAAGAACGAGGAACACGAAATGGCGAACGAATCGAAAGTTGGGCTGCGCATCAAGACGTACCGCGAGAAACTGAAGATGTCTCTTGCGGACCTGGCGACGAAGAGCGGCGTCTCGGTGGCGGTGATCGCGTCCATCGAGGACGGCGAGGTGCTGCCGGCGCTGGGCGTCCTCACGAAGCTTTCGCGCGCGCTCGGCCAGCGGCTCGGCACGTTCATGGACGACCAGTTCAAGCCCGATCCCATCGTGACGCGCGCGAGCGACCTCGATTCCGTGAAGGTGGCGCACAACGGCGAGACGAAGGACGGCTACGCCTACTATTCGCTTGCCATCGGCAAGCCGGACCGGCACATGGACCCCTTCAAGATCGACCTCGCCCCGAACGTGCCCCAGACGCTCTCCTCCCACGAGGGCGAGGAGCTCATCATCTGCATCTCGGGCGAGGTGGAGATCGCCTACGGCACCGAAACAACGATCCTCCAGCCTGGCGACACCGCCTACTACAACAGCGTGGTGAAGCACTGCGTACGCGCGGCGGGCGGCAAGCCCGCCTCGATCTACGGCATCGTCTTCATGCCGTTCTGAGCGCCGTCCCAATCTTCGAGCTTGCCGCCGGGCGTCCTGCCGTGCCGCCGGGCCTGCCCGTCAGTTCGCCGCCCTTGTGGCGTCCAGCGCCGTTTTCACGGCTTTTCCGTATGCCGTGGCAAGCGAAATCATGCCCCAGTTGTTTGCATGGACGCCGTCTACCGTTCCCTCGAAGTCGCCTGAATACATTCCGTCCTTGGGAAGATGGACAAGATTCGTCCATCCTTCCGCGACAAGTCTTTCATAAAGGGCCCTGACGCTCTCGTCCTTGTCGTTCGGCCCGCCGCAGTACACGTCGGACATGCCGGCCATGACGATCGGCACGTCCGGCCGCTTCGCGCGGAGATTGCGGATGAACGGCTCGTAGCGGTTCAGAAACGCACTGGTCGTCATGTTGCGCATGTTCCAGACGCAGTCCAGCACGTAGCAGCTCGCGTCGATGGCGGCCAAATGCTCGCTCATCTCCAGCTCCATGACGCCCGACCCGGAGAAGCCGAGATTCACGACCGGCACGTCGAGTTCGCGGCCGACGATGTTCACGAACGACATGCCGGGCCTGGACGCGCAGCCGCCCTGCGTGATCGACGTGCCGTAGAACACGACGGGCTTTTCGATGCCGCTCGCGCGCGGCGGAAGCGGCGAGACGGACGCCTCCTGCCCGATGCCGAGCGTGAACTCCCGGATGCCGTTGTAGAGCGGAAGGTTCACGAGGCACGGAGTCCCCGGCGTCCAGTCGAGCGAAAGGCTCGCGCCCGCGGCGCTCGTGATGCGCCCCGTCTTGACGTAGCGCCAGCGCCCATTCGCCGCGTCGAACCGGTAGACGTCGATGCCGCTCACGCCCGTGGCGGGCATGTGATCCATCGAAAGGCGCGCATTGTACGGCACCCACTTGAACACAAGCTTCGCGGAATCGGTGGAGAAACGGAACTGCATCCCCGACGTGTGGTGCTTCATCGTCCTGACGCCGCTGTTGACGTTCGCCGTCACGTTCGAGGGCAGCCGGTCGTAGTAATGCTCCGTGTTGTCGAACGCCCGTCCCTCGATGGGCAGTTCGCGCCCGTCGATCCATTTCATGCCGTCGCTGATGGTCGCGCCCTCCGCAACGAACGCGGCGGCGAACAACAGGGCATAATAAAACACCGAATATATCCATGTGGAACATTTAGAAATTCTACATGTTTCTACACGTCCTGCACGGCTAAGAAATCTTGAAATCAGGATACCCGCCATGATTACCTTCCCTCCTCGATTTTTGCCTTGAAGAAAGCCGGTGGATCGTCGTCCGTGAGCGGGATTTCCGCAGTCGCCGTGTCCCCGTCCGGAAAGCCGTCGTTCGAGATCGTCGCGGGAACCGGCTTTGCGGTCGCGAAGGCATCAACCGTCGCCGCACCGTAGAACTTTAGGACGCCGTTCGTCTTCTGCGCGACCTTGCCGGTCCTCGTGAGCGTGACGCCAACCGTCACCTTGTCCGCCGCCACGTTGACGCTCGTGATTCGAAAGGAGTAGGCGTTCTCGCCCGTGATGTCCAGGTTGAGGAGATAGGCGTTGTCGAAATCGTCCGCCGAAAGAACGGCCGCCGCGTTGCCGACGGCGGTCTTGCCGCCGGCGCAGCTGTTGAGCCACACCGCCCTCGCCGCATCGAGGATGACGGATGCGTTGTCTTTCAGCAGCACCTCGTCGTTCTCCGCAAATCCCTCAGCGGCCACGTAGTTGCCGACAATGGAAGTCAGAGCCCCCCGGCCGCGCAGGCACACCTTGGAAATGCCGGAACCCGATGTCGCGAGGGGGAACGTCTCTCGGACCGGATTTGCCCTTTCCCTTAATCTTGCGAACCCTGTCAATCCCGTCCTGACTTCCACCCCATACGTTCCTTCGTCATAATCGAACGTGAAGCGGAACGTGTAGTCCACGTTGGGTTGCGGCGTCACGCCCTCGGTCACGACATCCACCCATCCGCCTGAAGTCCACACCTGAAAACATCCGTTCGTGCCGATCCAGATCGCGCCTTGTGTTCCGGCCTTGGGCATATCCTCTATTTCGGGCATGGTGCCGAACGTAGCCGTCACTTCCAGAGTGACTGGATTTCCGCCGGAGGGTGCGCCCGGCGTAAACATGTGCTCATCGTGCAATTCGGCCTTTCGCGTCGCGGGATCGTAGGCGATGGCGGGCGCCCACGTTCCGGTGAGGGACGCCGTCTCGACCGATTCGTCCACCCAGGCAAGGTCGTGCCACAACGCTTTCTTGAGCGCACGGACATGCGCTTCCGCAAGCGCCATCATGCCGCAATCGTCGAGGGCGTCGTCGTCAACGGACCTCTCCTCGTCATCAGGAAGCTTTTCTGCCATCACGATCGGCACGTCCGGCCGCTTCGCGCGCAGGTTGCGGATGAACGGCTCGCAGGCCGCCGTCACGTCCGTGTCGTCGCCGCAGTCCAGCACGTAGCAGCCCGCGTCGATTGCGGCAAGATGGTCGCTCATCTCCAGCTCCATGAGACACCCGCCGGAGAAGCCGAGGTTCACGACCGGCACGTCGAGTTCGCGGCCGACGATGTTCACGAACGACATGCCGGGCCTGGACGCGCAGCCGCCCTGCGTGATCGACGTGCCGTAGAACACGACGGGCTTTTCGATGCCGCTCGCGCGCGGCGGAAGCGGCGAGACGGACGCCTCCTGCCCGATGCCGAGCGTGAACTCCCGGATGCCGTTGTAGAGCGGAAGGTTCACGAGGCACGGAGTCCCCGGCGTCCAGTCGAGCGAAAGGCTCGCGCCCGCGGCGCTCGTGATGCGCCCCGTCTTGACGTAGCGCCAGCGCCCATTCGCCGCGTCGAACCGGTAGACGTCGATGCCGCTCACGCCCGTGGCGGGCATGTGATCCATCGAAAGGCGCGCATTGTACGGCACCCACTTGAACACAAGCTTCGCGGAATCGGTGGAGAAACGGAACTGCATCCCCGACGTGTGGTGCTTCATCGTCCTGACGCCGCTGTTGACGTTCGCCGTCACGTTCGAGGGCAGCCGGTCGTAGTAATGCTCCGTGTTGTCGAACGCCCGTCCCTCGATGGGCAGTTCGCGCCCGTCGATCCATTTCATGCCGTCGCTGATGGTCGCGCCCTCCGCAACGAACGCGGCGGCGAACAACAGGGCATAATAAAACACCGAATATATCCATGTGGAACATTTAGAAATTCTACATGTTTCTACACGTCCTGCACGGCTAAGAAATCTTGAAATCAGGATACCCGCCATGATTACCTTCCCTCCTCGATTTTTGCCTTGAAGAAAGCCGGTGGATCGTCGTCCGTGAGCGGGATTTCCGCAGTCGCCGTGTCCCCGTCCGGAAAGCCGTCGTTCGAGATCGTCGCGGGAACCGGCTTTGCGGTCGCGAAGGCATCAACCGTCGCCGCACCGTAGAACTTTAGGACGCCGTTCGTCTTCTGCGCGACCTTGCCGGTCCTCGTGAGCGTGACGCCAACCGTCACCTTGTCCGCCGCCACGTTGACGCTCGTGATTCGAAAGGAGTAGGCGTTCTCGCCCGTGATGTCCAGGTTGAGGAGATAGGCGTTGTCGAAATCGTCCGCCGAAAGAACGGCCGCCGCGTTGCCGACGGCGGTCTTGCCGCCGGCGCAGCTGTTGAGCCACACCGCCCTCGCCGCATCGAGGATGACGGATGCGTTGTCTTTCAGCAGCACCTCGTCGTTCTCCGCAAATCCCTCAGCGGCCACGTAGTTGCCGACAATGGAAGTCAGAGCCCCCCGGCCGCGCAGGCACACCTTGGAAATGCCGGAACCCGATGTCGCGAGGGGGAACGTCTCTCGGACCGGATTTGCCCTTTCCCTTAATCTTGCGAACCCTGTCAATCCCGTCCTGACTTCCACCCCATACGTTCCTTCGTCATAATCGAACGTGAAGCGGAACGTGTAGTCCACGTTGGGTTGCGGCGTCACGCCCTCGGTCACGACATCCACCCATCCGCCTGAAGTCCACACCTGAAAACATCCGTTCGTGCCGATCCAGATCGCGCCTTGTGTTCCGGCCTTGGGCATATCCTCTATTTCGGGCATGGTGCCGAACGTAGCCGTCACTTCCAGAGTGACTGGATTTCCGCCGGAGGGTGCGCCCGGCGTAAACATGTGCTCATCGTGCAATTCGGCCTTTCGCGTCGCGGGATCGTAGGCGATGGCGGGCGCCCACGTTCCGGTGAGGGACGCCGTCTCGACCGATTCGTCCACCCAGGCAAGGTCGTGCCACAACGCTTTCTTGAGCGCACGGACATGCGCTTCCGCAAGCGCCATCATGCCGCAATCGTCGAGGGCGTCGTCGTCAACGGACCTCTCCTCGTCATCAGGAAGCTTTTCTGCCATCACGATCGGCACGTCCGGCCGCTTCGCGCGCAGGTTGCGGATGAACGGCTCGCAGGCCGCCGTCACGTCCGTGTCGTCGCCGCAGTCCAGCACGTAGCAGCCCGCGTCGATTGCGGCAAGATGGTCGCTCATCTCCAGCTCCATGAGACACCCGCCGGAGAAGCCGAGGTTCACGACCGGCACGTCGAGCATCCTCCCGACGATGTTCACGAACGACATGCCGGGACGCGACGCGCCGAGTCCCTGGACACTGGACGAGCCGTAGAAAACGACCGGCTTGACGTCGCCGCCACGGTGCGGGGACAGCCTCGTGACGGTCGCCTCCGGCTCGATGCCGAGGGAGAACTCGCGGATGCCGTTGAAGAGCGGCAGGTTCACGAGGCAGGGCGTTCCTGGCGTCCAGTCGAGCGAAAGGCTGCCGCCTTCGGAACTGCTGATGCGCCCCGTCTTCGCGTAGAGCCACCTGCCGCTTTCCGCGTCGAACCGGTAGACGTCGATGCCGCTCGCGCCCGAGGCCGCCATGTTGTCCGCCTCAAGGCCCGCATTGTACGGCACCCACTTGAACACGAGCGTCCGCGAATCCGTCGCGAACCTGAACTGCATTCCCGCCGTGTGGTGCTTCATCGTCCTGACGGTGCCGTTGACGCTTGCCGTCACGTTCGTGGGCAGTCGGTCGTAGTAATGCTCCGTACCGTCAAACGCCCGTCCCTCGATGGGCAGGAACCGCCCGTCGATCCACTTGACGCCGTTCGTGACGACGCCCGGTATTTCCATGTCCGGGACGAACGTGCCGACGTCGTCGTCCGCGAACGCACAGGTCGCGCAAGTCGCGATTGCGACACAAGCGGCAAATATGATTCGCAAAGCAGTTGAAATAAAAAGACATTCCGATAGGGTCGGCGTTCCATCGCCGACCGTCGCCGCGGACGGCGATGGAACGCCGTCCCTGCCGCGTTTTTCAACTGCCTCTCGCATCTGTCGGCTCAAACATCAGAGGACCATGATGATGAAGCCGTGGGGCCCGCCCAGATAACCTTGCCCGGTCAGCGACACCTTGTCGCCGTTGTACCGGATCTGCTTGAGCTGCGCAGCCGTCAGGCCGGAGCCGTCCGTGCCGAACCGGATCGTTTTTCCGGGCGAGGCGCCGGGACCGACGATGTTCAGCGTCGCGCCCTCCGCCCACGTCTCGGCATGGGAGTCCGCAAACGAAAGCGCGCCGTCTCCGACGTTGATCGTCGCATTGCCCGAAAGCGTCAGCGCGCCCGTTGCGTTCGTCGTTGCGCCGCACGTCACCGTGCAGCCGCCCTTGAGCGTCATCGGCGAGGTGGTCGGCAACGCCGTGTCGCTCGCCAGCTCCACCGTTCCCGCCTCGATCGTGAAGCGGCCGCCAAAGCTGTTTACGCCGGAAAGCGTCAGCTTCGCGTCGCCGCGCTTGATGACAGGCGTATTTTTTGTGCCCGCCGGCGCCTGGTAGAGGTTTCCGGGAATCTCGAGGTCGGCGGACGTCGTGATGTAGAGCGTGGGATTCCCAACGCTGTAGAGGCACATCCCCGTTCCCAGCACGTTCGGTCCGGTCCCGTCGCTGAGAACCGTCAACTTGCTGCAATCGCCGCTTCGCAAGGGATTGCCGATCGTGCGCGCACCGTTTCGAAGCGTGATGTAGCGAACCATGTTCTGTCCGTCATGCCATGAGGAATGATACAGCGGCGTGTAGAGCGTCGCGTTGTCGAATATGTAGGTGACATTGCCTTCCGACGTCATGTTGCTGCCGTGCAGGACAAGCGTGCTGCCGGACTCGAACGTATAGATTTTCCCCTCGCCGTAACTGTTGCCGCCGCCGCCGGTGAACTCGACCTGCGCCCCGTTGCGCGCCACGAAGTTCTTCATCGGACGTGCGCCGTTGCTCGTTATCACGACCTGCGCATTGTCGACGGCTATGCTGTCGAAACTGCCGTTGCCGCCGAGCGTACGCGACGGTACTTCGACCGTCCGCAGCACCAGGCTCTTGATGCCGTTTCCTGAAACGCTGGTGTAGGATGTCACGCCGCTCGTCGTGTCGAGGTCTTCGCCCAGCTCGCCGCCTGGATGATAATAGGACTTCGTGGCCCGAGCCGTCACGTTCGCCCCCGATTGCGCCAACTCCACCTTGCAGCCTTTGATGTAGGTGCCGCTGCTGCTGCTGCCGGAGAACTGGAACTGGCAGGTCATCGTCTGTCCGTTGTAGGAGACGTGATACGGAGCCGCATCGGCGATGAAGCCCATGCTGCCGCCCGCCATCCGCGCGCTCACGGGAACGACCTGCGAAAGGAGCATGTTGGTGAACACGTTGTCGGATGCCGTCGCCGTGAGCCATGCCGCATGCACATTGTCGAGGACGCCAAACGTCTTGTCGACCGTCGCATCCGAGAGTCCCTTCACGGAAAGGCAGCTGTTCGAGCTGGGAAACGCCGCGTTCCACGTCTGCGAATCCGGCTTCGTGGTTTCGAAGGTGACGTTCGTCAGCGCGACGGCTCCGCCGAACTGCGCGGTCCCGGCAACCTTGACGCGCGGTCCCGCGCCGCGCATGTTGCTGATGCACATGCCGCTGCCGCTGGGCGACGTCGTCATGCCCCACTCAACCGTTTTGGGATCGGTATCGACGTCTTCGCCGACCTTGTTCTCGCCGTTGTTGTCCTTGTGCACGTAATACGACTTATTGCCCGTCTGCGCCCAGACGCCATCGGCATCTTCTGTGAACGTGACCTTGACGCAGCGGAGATGGCCGTTGTGCGTCATCTGGAACTGGGCCGTGGCGGTCGAGCCGTTCCGCCGGTAGTGGTAAGCCTTTGCGGGCTTGTACTGGCCGATGGCGCCGCCGTTCAGGTCGGCCATGAGAAGGCTGCCGTCGATATCGTCCAGCGTGAGGCCGGGGAACACGAGCGTGGGCGTGGACGAACTGAGGAACGCGGGGTTGGAGTCGGACCCCGTGATGGCGATCGCCCCGGCCGTCGTCAGGTCGGAGACGGCGACGGGACTTGGCAGCGAGACGGACGCGCCTGCGCCGAAGGACGCGCTCGCGCCGTCGGTCCATGCGGCGGGCGTTTCGCCGTCCAGCCAGTTCTCGCCCGTCGCCCACGCCGCGCCGGTCGCGCCGTTCCACGTGTAGGCATCCGCAAAGGCTGTGCTCGCAGCCATCATCACGCCCAAACAAGCAATCTTTTTCATCTCTTCTACGCTCCTTCTTTCCGGTGCGCGCGCGCACACTTCACCTGACCGCAGGTCTACTTGGCGCTAACATATCATAATCCCGCTTTTGCCCGCAAGCCGAAAATTCCGCGCAAATAATCTTCGTAAAACGCGCGGCGGATTTTACACGAGCGCGGCGAGCTTTTCGGCCATGCCGACGTAGGTGGCGGGCGTGAGGGCGAGGAGACGCGCCTTGTCGTCGGCCGGCAAGTCGAGCCCGGAGACGAACTCCTTCATGATCTCCGCCGTCACGCGGCGGCCGCGCGTCAGCTCCTTCAGCCGTTCGTAGGGATTGGCCATGCCCACCTTGCGCATCACGGTCTGGATCGGCTCGGCGAGGACTTCCCAGTTGTGGTCGAGGTCGTCCGCGAGCCGCGC
>CAMNLN010000139.1 GCA_946543025.1 uncultured Verrucomicrobiota bacterium | reverse complement strand
ATCCCGATCCCGAGCCGACGCCCGATCCTGATCCCGATCCCGAGCCGACGCCGGAGCCAGTCCCCGACCCTGAACCTGAGCCGACGCCGGAGCCAGTCCCCGACCCTGAACCTGAGCCGACGCCGGAGCCTGTCCCCGAACCAGAGTCCACGTCGGAGCCGACATCCGGACCCACACCCAGACCAACGGACATCGAGTCGGCGACAATCTTCTATGCCGGCGTGCTGGACACGGGCTTCGCCAAGGCTCAGACGGTGGATGGCGCGCTCTACGACAAGGACGGCAGGATTGTGGGCACCGCTCAGGTAAAGGTAGGGAAGATCAACACGCGGAAGGAAACGGTCAAGCTCTCCGCCAGCGCGACGCTGCTGGCGGACGGGAAGGCGAAGAAGATCACGGCCAAGGCGGTGACGGTGCAGGTGGACGGCACGGACGCGACAAGCGCATCCCGTCCAAGCGGCACGCTGGCGTTCAAGGCGCCGATCGGCGAGATGGCGTTCGAGATGGCGTCAGACGGCACCTTCACCTTGAAAAACGCATCCTACGTGATGGCGGAGGCGACGGTCGGCGGCGCGCTGAAAGGCGGCGCGCGTGGGACGTTCCGGCTGGAAGGCTTCGACCTCGCCGTGCCCGGCGTGCTGCTGGACGATCTTCTGCCGCGCGAGGAAGCGTTCGCCGTGGCGGGCACCAGATGGTCGTTCGCCAAGAACGCGACCGTGAAGTGGGCGAAGGACAGGACGACGAAGGAATACGCCCTCATGGTGGACGACACCAAAGGCAAGACCAACCGCGCGTCGCTGAAGCTCACCTGCGCGGCGAAGACGGGCATCTTCAAGGGTTCGTTCAAGGCGTACGCGCTGGAGGAGAAGAACGGTCGCACGAAGCTGGCGAAGTATACGGTGAACGTGATCGGGTTCGTGGTGGACGGCAAGGGGCAGGGCGAGGCCGCCTGCAAGCGGCCCGTCGGCGGCCCGTGGCCCGTGACGGTGGAGTAGGGCCGCCGTCGCTAGGCGCGCGGGGGCGGGAAGACGCCGCCGGCGACTTCGCCCACGTAGGCGGCGAAGGCCTGCTTTGCGATGGAGGCGAGGTCGGCGTACTTCTTCACGAACGAGGGCACGTGGCCTTCGTTGAGGCCGAGGAGGTCGTGCATCACGAGCCACTGGGCGTCGCAGACGGGTCCCGCGCCGATGCCGATGGTCGGGATCTTCAGGGCGGCCGTGACGGTGGCGGCGAGGTCATCCGGCACGCATTCAAGCGTGACGGCGAACGCGCCGGCGGCCTCGACGGCCTGCGCATCCGCCAACACCTGCGCGGCGGCCTCGCGCGTCTTCCCCTGCGTCTTGAAGCCGCCGTAGGCGTTGACGCTCTGGGGGGTCATGCCCACGTGCGCGAGGACGGGGATGCCCGCCTCGGTCATGCGGCGGATGAGCCCGCAGACGCGCGCGCCCCCCTCCAGCTTGACGGCGTCCGCGCCCGCCTTGAGGCAGGCGACGGCGTTGGCCATGGCCGCGTCGTCGCCGCACTGGTAGGAACCGAACGGCATGTCCGCCACCACGAGCGCGTCCTTGACGGCGCGCGCGACGGCGGCGGTGGCGCTCAGCGTCTCTTCCATCTTGACGGGAAGGGTGGTGTCGTAGCCGAGCATCGTCATGCCCATCGAGTCGCCCACGAGGATACAGGGTACGCCCGCCTCGTCGGCAAGCCGCGCGAAGCACGCGTCGTAGGCCGTGCAGCAGCCAAGCTTCTGCTTTCCCTTCGCCGCCGCGAAGGTCACCGTCGTCCACTTCTTCATGGCAGAAAACCTCTTACGCCTTGATCGGGCTGTAGCGCGGCACGAGCGTCTTCATGATGCACCATGCGATCAGGTACGCCACGGCGCAGCAGCAGAACACGATCATGTAGCCGGCGGGCTTGCCCGCGAAGCCGAGGAACGAGAACGCCTGCCCCTGCGTCTCCGCGTAGGTGAAGAGCGAACCGGCGCATTTGTTGATGATGAAAGATCCGACGCCACCCGCCATCGCGCCCATGCCGGTGACGGAGGCGATGGTGGACTTCGGGAACATGTCGCCCACCGTCGAGAAGATGTTCGCGCTCCACGCCTGGTGTCCGGCGGCGGCGAGGCCGATGAGGATCGCCGGGAACCACACGGAGATGCCGGCGAGCGGCTGCGTCACGAGCGCGGCGAGCGGGAAGAACGCGAAGATCAGCATCGCCCTCATGCGGCACATGTACGGATTGCCGCCGAAGAAACCCTTCTCGATGAAGATGGTGGGGAGCTTGCAACCGTAGATGGAAACCACGGTCACGATGAGGTAGAGCGTGAAGATGAGCGCCTGGCCCATGCCCGTGACAGGGCCGTGGCCCTGCTCCTTGAAGTACGCCGGCGCCCAGAAGAGGTAGAACCACCACACGCCGTCCGTGAAGAACTTGCCCACGATGAAGCTCCACGTCTGGCGGTAGGTGAAGCACTTGAAGAACGAGATGGGCTTCTCGTCGGCATCGGATTTGACGGCATTAGCCTGGACGGCCGAACCCTGTTCGGCCGCATCGTCCTGCGAGATGTACTTGAGCTCGGCATCGTTCACGAACTTGGACTGCTGAGGCTTCGTGTAGAGCCACTGCCAGAAGAACATCCAGACGAATCCCGCGCCGCCGATGATAATGAACGCCATCTCCCAGCCGCAGAACTTCGCGAGCGGCGGGATGGTGAGCGGGGCCGCAAGCGCGCCCACAGACGCGCCCGAGTTGAAGATGGACGTGGCGAACGCGCGGTCTTTCTTTGGAAAGTACTCTGCCGTCACCTTGATGGCGGCCGGGAAGTTGCCCGCCTCGCCGAGCGCGAGCACGGCGCGGCACGCAAGGAACAGCCACACGGAGACGCCCGCGATCGCGGCGGCCGTGGCGCTGCCCGCCTGGACGGCGCGGAGCGCCGCCACGGAGCTGACGTCATTCACGAACCAGCACGTGGCGATGCCGCACGCGGCATGGAGGCACGCGCCGAGCGACCACACGAAGATGGCCCACAGGTAGCCCTTCTTGGTACCCATCCAGTCGATGAACTTGCCTGCGAAGAGGCAGGCGACCGCGTAGATGAGCGAGAAGGAGGCGGTAATCGTTCCGTAGTCGGCGTCCGACCAGTGGAACTCCGGCTTGATGAAGTCCGGAAAGGTAAGCGAGAGCACCTGCCGGTCGAGGTAATTGACGGTGGTCGCCACGAACAGCATCACGCAGATCGTCCACCGAAATTTCGTCATCTTGTTTTCCATGTCACTTCGTCTCCTTCTTTGTCTTTGCCTTCTTCGTTGTCATGGGCTTGTCCGGCGAAGCCGAGGTCTTGCCCAGGAAATCGCGGATGCGGTCCATCGTCTGCGCGCTGAGAATGTGCTCCATCAGGCAGGCGTCGTTGTCGGCCGTCTTCTCGGTGACGCCGAGCTTCAGGAGGAACGCCTTGAGGATGGTGTGGCGCGTCAGTACGCCGGTGGCCACCTTGCGGCCCTTGGCCGTCAGCTCGATGTCGCCGTAGGGCTCTTGGATGACAAGCTCAAGCTTCTTCAGCTCAGCCATGGCCTTGACGACGGACGGCATCTTGACGTGCAGGTCGGCCGCGACGTCGCGCACACGCGCCGCGCCCTTCTCCTTGATCAGCACGTAGATGGTCTCGATGTAGTCCTCAAGCGATTTGGTCATGGTCGGCATGGTCTTCCTCCTTCGTCTCTTCCGGTTCGGTTAGGACCTTTTCGCGCGTGGGGTTGCGGCGAGCGAACTCCTTGGCGAAGGCGCGGTACGCCTCTGCGCCGCGGCAGGACGGATCGTAGAATACGACGGGCTGACCGAAGCTCGGTGCCTCGGACGTGCGAACGTTTCGCGGAATCATCGTCTCGAACACCTTGTCCGCGAAATGCGTCTTTACCTCTTCCACCACGTCGAGGGAGAGGCGTGTGCGGAAGTCGACCATCGTCATGAGGATGCCGTTCAGCTCCAAAGCCGGGTTGGCGCCGCCTTCCTTCAGGCGCGTGATGAGGTTCTGCATCGTCGAAAGGCCCTCGAGCGCGTAGTATTCGGCCTGCATGGGCACGACGATGCCGTCCGCCGCCGCGAGCGTCGCCGTCATGAGGATGCCGAGCGAGGGAGGGCAGTCGAGAAGGATGTAGTCGAACACGTTCGCGTCCCGGATGGCCTGCAGGACGTTACGGACGACCTCCAGACGGTCGGGGCGTTGAGCGAGATCGATCTCGGAACCGGAGAGGTTCACCTCGGACGGGATCACGTTCAGGTTCTCGTAGGGCGTGGGCTGGATCATGTCCGCGATCTGCGCCTGCCCGAGGAGGCAGGGGTAGAGCGAGACGCCCTCCTGCGGCTGCTGGCCGAGGCCGGTGGTGGCGTTCGCCTGCGGATCGAGGTCGATCACCAGCACGGTGCGATGCATCTTCGAGAGCGCCGCCGCCAGATTGACGACGGTGGTCGTCTTGCCCACGCCGCCCTTCTGGTTGGCGACGGCCGCGACGAATGTCTTGATCTTGGTTTCCATGGTCAGGTCTAACCCCTTCTCACAAGCTTGAAGAAACGGTCCTGATAGCGGTCGAACACGCCGCGGCGCTGGAGAAGCGCGCCCAGCTCGTGGACGAGCGCGGGGTTTTCCTGCGCCTTCGCGAAGGCGGCCTCCACCTCGTCGCGCACGGCGCGCGGCGTGGAATCCTCCATCTCCTGCCGCCGGGCGGCCTCGAACTCGCGGACGTTGACGGGCGCGGACGCGTTCACGTGCAGCCAGAAGAAGTGGACGAGCGAGACGTCCCACGGCTCGTCGACGCCCAGAATTACGGCGGCAAAGTCGTCCTTGGCGTCCTCCACCTCCTTCACCACGCGCCCCGCCACAGCCGTGATCGAGTCGGTGACGACCTGCTCTGAGAACGCCTCCTGGCGCAGCTGGTAGCCGTACTGGAGGATACGGATGTTGTCGCGGTTCTCCTTGAGGAACTCAAGGTATTGGCGCGCCTCCGCGCCGAAACCGTCCATCTGCGCCTCGGCGTATTCCTCGGGCGTGATGATGGCCGGCTTGTGCGCCTCCAGGCGACCTTCGCGGACGCGCACCTTGCGCGGATCGTCGGGCAGCTCGGCGAGGTGATGGTAGTTGATGCGCGTCGCGCCAAACGTCTCCAGCGCACGCGACGGTCCACGCACGATCTTCGTGTTTTGGACGGCGTACCAGAAATCGAACTGTCTGCTCTGTTGGCTCATGTGTCGGTTATTCTACCATAACCGCGCGGTGCGGGCAAATCTTCGCATGAGCCACGTCGAACACGACGAATTGTGCTAAAATTCAGGACGCATGGAGAACATGGAAACAATCGCGGCCATCTCGACGCCGCCGGGACGCGGCGGCGTAGCCGTGGTGCGCGTGAGCGGACCGGACTCCTTTGCGGTGGCGACGCGGCTCACGGGACGTCCGGTAGACGCCTCGCTGGCGGGTCGGTTCTTCCATTCGGCTTTCTTTTCGGACACGAAAGCGAAAGGGGTGCCCCTGGACGACGGGCTCGTGCTTGTGTTCGCCGGACCGCGTTCCTACACGGGCGAGGACGTGGTGGAGTTCCAGTGCCATGGCGGCAGCGTCGCGCCACGCCGCGTGCTGGAAGCGTGCCTCGCCGCCGGGGCGCGCCTTGCGCGGCGCGGCGAGTTTACCCAACGCGCCTTCCTCAACGGCCGCCTCGACCTTTCCGCCGCCGAGGCCGTGATCGATCTCATCGACGCCAAGACCGACCGTGCGGCCGACGACGCGGTGGCGCGCCTCGACGGTGCCGCTTCGGCCGTCTTCGAGACGCTGTACACCACCGCCCTCGACCTTTCCAGCCGCCTGGAGCACGCGCTCGACTTCAGCGAGGACGAGCTGCCGCCCGGCTTCGTCGAGGAACTGGCGCGCGCGATCGCCGCCCTACGTTCCCGGATCGCGGTCCGCCTTGCCACCGCGCGCGAGGGACGGCTCCTGCGCGAGGGGGCGCTCGTGGTGCTCGCCGGGCCGCCCAACGCGGGCAAAAGTTCCCTCTTGAACGCCCTGCTCGGCGAGCGGCGGGCAATCGTCTCGTCCGTCGCCGGCACCACGCGCGATTCCATCGAAGAAAGCGTGGAGATCGACGGATGGCCCGTACGGCTGGTGGACACGGCCGGCCTGCGCGCGACCGATGACGCCATCGAAGCCGAGGGCGTGGACCGCGCCGAAGCGCTGATCGCCAAGGCCGACCTCGTGCTGGCGCTCGACTGCGACCGGGCGGGCGCGCTCCGCCTCCATGCGAAGTGCGACCTTGGGCCGGGCGACGGACTGCCGGTCTCGGTCGTCACGGGCGAGGGGCTGCCGGAGCTGCGGGCGGCGATCGCGGCGCGCCTGGAGCGACTGGCGGCAAAAGGAAGCGAAGCGAACGGCGCGGACGTGACCACGCGCCAGAAGGAACAGCTGGAGATCGCCGCCGCCGCGCTCGCGCGCGCGGACGTACGCGATCTCGTGGTGGCGGCGAACGAGTTGAGGACCGCCGCCGAGGCGCTGGGACGCATCCTCGGCAAGGTCTATTCCAGCGATCTTCTCGATTCGATCTTCTCGCGCTTCTGCGTGGGGAAATAGCCGATGCCGGGAATGTGCTATAATGGGCGTATGAAAAACGCAACTCTTCTCGCGGCGGCCTTTGCGGCATTGGCGTGCGCGGCGGCGCCGATCGACCGCGGGTTTCTGAAAGCCCTCGTCGCAATCCCGTCGGAAAGCGCCAAGCCTGAGCGCGTCAACGAGGCCATGGCCTTCACGCGCGCCTACCTTGAAAAGCGCGGCGTGCCGTGCGTGACGGAGCGCGACGGCCCGCGCGACGTGCTCTACGCATCCACCCGCCCCGGCAAGGTGCAGGACTATCTGCTCTGCGTCCACTTGGACGTCGTGCCCGCTCCGGACGCGAAGATGTACGAGCCGCACGTCGACGGCGACCGGCTCTACGGACGCGGCGCAAGCGACGACAAGGGCAACGCTTCCGTCGCGGTGCAGGTACTCGTAGACCTGCTCGGCAAGGCGTCCGTCGGCGTCATCTTCACGGCCGACGAGGAGATCGGCGGCATGACCACCGCCACCATGGTCAAGCGCGGCTACGCGGCGCGGCGGTTCGTCATCGTCATCGACGCCGGCGCCTACAAGGTCACCTATGCCCAGAAGGGAACCTCCTACGTCACCGTGCGCGCCGTCGGCAAGGGCGGGCATTCCTCGCAGCCGTGGAACCACGTCAATCCCATCGACAAGCTCGTGGACGCCTACGCGAAGTTCCGCGCCGCGTGGCCCCAGCCGACGGACGACCACTGGTGCGACATCGTTTCCGCCACCATGCTCTCGGCCGGCGAGGCGCGCAACCGCATCCCCGACACGGCCGAGATGACGCTCAACCTCCGCTTTGTCTCGAAGGACGGCGTGGAACGCGTCTGCAAGGCTCTGAAGGACGTCGGCCTCGAGATCGCCGCCGTCGTGACCACCGGCGTCCCCGTCTCGAGCGATCCGTCCGCCCCGGAGATCCGGCGGCTTCTCGCCGCCATGCGCGCGAAATGGCCGGAACGGAAGCCTTCGCTCAACAAAATGCTCGCCGCGACAGACGCCCGGCACTTCGTCGACATGGGCGTACCGATTGCCGTCATCGGTGCGGAAGGCGGCGGCGCGCACGCTGCCAGCGAATGGACCAGCCTGCGCTGCCTGGACGAGTATGCGGACCTGCTGGAGCGTTTCATCCTCGAAAAATGACGTCGGGTTGAATGGCTTTATTGCCAAGCTCCACGGACCGCTTGGGTTTTGGTATAATGGCGGCATGAAAAATTCTGCACTTAACCTATTGGCGGCGGGCGTCGTCTCCGCCGGTATCGCGATTCTCTCATCCGGCTGCTGCTCGCAATGCTGCGGCGACAGCTGCGCCGCGCCAAAGTCGTGCGGTTGCGCCAAGGTGCCCGAGGCCTGCACCTGCGCCTCGCCCTGCGTGTGCGCGGACTGCGGTTGCGTGTACGGCAACTGGGGCATCAAGCTGCCCTATCCCGACATGAACGCCGCCCACCTGATCCTCGAGAAGGGCAAGGACGGCAAGCCCACCGGGCTCCTCCTCTGGCGCTGGGGCAGCCCCACGCCTGTCGAGGTGACGGCGATCGACGCGAAGTCGTTTACCATCCGCCGTCCGTTCAGCAAGCCGAAAGGCAAGGAGAACGACAAGGCCGCCTGGCGTGCGCTCTGCGTGAAGGCCACGGTGAACGGCAACGCGCTCGACGCCACGTTCTGCACGGTTGACGGCAACTGCAAGGCCGTCGACAAGGTGGAGAAGCTTTGCGGCAAGCGCAACCCGCCCGTCGGCCCCGCGCCCGACTTGGCCAAGGCCCAGTACGGGCAGCCCATCAACCTCCTCG
The DNA here is from genome assembly GCA_946543025.1 of uncultured Verrucomicrobiota bacterium. Taxonomy (GTDB): domain Bacteria; phylum Verrucomicrobiota; class Kiritimatiellia; order RFP12; family UBA1067; genus RUG572. Next base: position 222 of record CAMNLN010000139.1, on the reverse strand, counting down.
CCGGCACAATCGCCGATTTCGAGCTGATGGGCAACGGCAAGCTCAACGGCTGGTCGCTCAAGGACGGCGTCCTCTCCAACCGCATCGAGCGCGACAAGAACGGCAAGTCCACCCACAAGAACGGCAACCTCCGCACGAAGCGCGCAGACTTCTTCGACTTCAACCTGAAGTACGAGGTGCGCGTGCTGCCCGGCTGCAACTCCGGCGTCTACCTGCGCGGCA
>CAMNLN010000138.1 GCA_946543025.1 uncultured Verrucomicrobiota bacterium | reverse complement strand
ATCAACATCGGCTACTACAACGGCCTGCCGGCGACGACGCCGGAGGGCGTGACGCTGCGCCCGAAGCTGACGCTCAACGGCGGCACGATTTCCTGCTCGTCCGTCACCATGGGCGTGGATGCCGCGGGGGAGCAGACCTGCTCGCCTGAGCTGGAGGTCAACGGCGGCGAACTGACGTTCCCGAACAACTTCACGATCGGCAACCAGTCGGCGAGCGAAGGCGCGGCAAACAGGATCACCGTCAACGACGGCGTCCTCAGCTGCAAGGACATCAACTTCGGCTGGGCGGGAGACGGCAAGGGCTGCGCGCCGGGCGTCTTCGAGATCAACGGCGGCGAGGTGCGGTGCAATACTTTCGCCGTGGGCAACAAAGCCGTCTCGGGACGTCAGGAGCTGTACCTGAACGGCGGTGTGCTGAAGTGCGCGCGAATCGCGCACGCGGGCGTGGCGAACGCGACGGCGGGCGCAGGCTCGGCGGCGGTGTACTTCAGGGGCACCACGGTCTATCCCGGCACCGGGCGCACGTTGGGAACAAGCTATGATTTTGGCGGCACGAGCGCCAACAACAGGATGGAATACTACGTCGGCGCGGCCGGGATGAAGTTCGACTTCACGGAATGGGTGAAGGGGGGCGATGACAACTCGATCATCAACTTCCGCAATCCGATCCTTCACGACCCGGAATGCAGCGGCGAGGACGGCGGCATCTGGTTCAAGGGCGCGGGCACGGGCATCCGCACGACGGTCATCATGCGCGGAGAGGCGAAAGGCTGCTCGTTCAACGGGCCGGTGCGCGCGACGGACGGGGCCATGATCGGCGTGGACAACGGGTGGACGGAATTTGTGACGAAAAAGTTTGAAGTCGGCCCTGGCAGCGGCCTGCGTTCGTCCTCCACAAAGATGTACGTCAGCAACGTCACGCTCGGCGAGGCAAATGCGACGGCTTCGATCCTCCTCGACTTCGCGGCAGGTTCAACCGACACCGGCCTGGTCGTCTCCAACGAGCTGTCCGTCCTTTCGCCCGTCACCGTCGGCTTCCACCGGAACGGCGGCGCGAGCAACGTGTTCGGCTCCCAAGACGGCACGTATCCCGTGCTCATCTATCCCGCGAGCCTGGAGGGGAACGTGCCGCTTTCGATGTTCGTGGCCAACCCCGAACTCCCCGAGAGCTCGATGACGTTCATGCAGGAGACCATCACGAGCGGAGACTATTCCGGCTGGCGCATGGTGAAGGTGACGGTCGGCCGCGCGGCCACGGTTCTGGGCACCACCTGGACGGGCGCGTCGGGCGACGGCAAGTGGACGACCGGCGGTAACTGGGACGGCGGCGCGGCACCGGACGGACGTGACGCGGCGGCGACGTTCCCGGCGGCGAACGCGGGCGCGGTGACGGTGGACGGCGACGTGACGGCGGGCCGCATCACCTTGAACGGCGGCGCAGGGACGGGCTACACGTTCACGGGCAACGCGCCCAAGCTGGAGCACACCGACATCCGCACGCCGCCCGCCGTGGTGGCCGAGAGCGGCGAGCACGTGTTCGCGAACGGACTTGCGACGGACGACTTCTACCTGCGTTGCAACGAAACGGACGCTTACGGGTACACGGGTGCGATCGGCGTCTACGCGAAGACGGGATCGAAGGTCGCGATCAACGGCCCGGTGACGACCGATCCGAAGCGTCCGCTCTACGTGAACAACCCCACGAGCGGCGGCGGCACGACCGTGCTGAACGCGCCCGTGTCCGGCACAGGCGTGACGGTGAACTCCGGCACGCTGGAGTTCTCCGACGCGACGATCCTCGACGGCAAGAAGCTCATCGTCGGCCCGGGCACGGTTCACTACACGGGCAACGGCGGGGTTATGTCCGCCGCTGTCGCCTTCTCGCCCGGCGCAACGAACCGCACGGCGACGATCCGGACGGACGGCGACCTGACGATCGCGGGTCTGGTTACGACGCCGACCTACGGTGCCGTGATGAAGACCGGCCCGGGGACGCTGCGCCTCGTTGGCACCGGCTCGATGAAGATGGGCTCGAACATCTGCAACGTCCGCTGGAACTCCACCGACCCGTGGCCGACGAACGGCGACTCCATCCAGAACGGCAACGGCTCGTTCTGCCTGGACGAAGGCGACCTGATCGTGGGAGGCCCTGGGCAGACGCTGACAATCGGCGGCGGCGACGTGTTCATCGGCTCGCAGCCGCGCGGGTGGAGCTACACGACCGACCGCGTGTCCGTGACCGTCCTCGGCGGCACGATCACCACCTCGCAGCTCGGCATCGGACATGGCATGCGGCGCGTGGACGGGAACGGCAACCCGGTCGCGTGCTACGTGGACTGGAACCAGTACGGCGGCACGGTGAACGCGCCGAACGTGTACGCCGGCTACGAGCTTACCGCATACGACAACCACGCGACCGTGAACGTCAACCTCTACGGCGGGCGGATGAACGTCAGCGGTTCGGTGTTCCGCTTCGGCCAGACGTACCGCAAGGCGAACACGACGGGCCCCGATCCGCACACGTACTTCAACATCTACGACGGCGCGACGCTCGCCCGCACCGGCACCTACGGGGTGAACAACAACGTCCACATGCCGTACAGCGAGGACATCGGGCAGCTGAATAACTGCCAGGGACGCGCGCCGGACGCGACGCTCAACCTGTACGGCGGCGCGTTCACGAACGCCTACCTCTACCTCGTGGGACACAACGGCGGTTCGGCCACGATCAACCTGCACGGCGGCGTGCTGAACTGCGAGAACATCCTGCACCTCAAGTACGCGAAGGGATCCACGGACAACGCCACCTACCGCGTCTTCAACGACAAGGAAGGGGAGACGCGCATCTACTGGAACGGCGGCACGTTCATGCCGAACTCCGCGAAGACGGCCAACGACCCGCTCGCGAGCGACGCGAACAACGCGACGCTCGGCGGCCTCACCGAGGTGCTCGTCTCCACGAACGGCGCGGTGCTCTCCACGTCCACGCTCGTGGCGGACACGTACACGATCGCCCAACCGCTCCTGCACGACCCCGCGCTGGAAGGGGAGGCGGACGGCGGCCTGACCGTGCGCGGCAACGCGGCGAAGACGGTGGCCTTGACGGGCGCGAACACCTATACGGGCGACACCGTGATTGAGGAGGGAACGCTCGCGACCCCTGTTGGGGCGGACGCCTCGGCCCTCCCGGCCAATTCGGCGATCGTGGCGGCCGAGGGCGCGACGCTCTCGATGGCGGCCGGCACGGCGGCGCGCGCGGGTGGCCTGCGCGTGGAGATGGGCACGCAGTCGGGTACGCTCGCTGGCTTCGCGCCGGCGGCGCAGGGTACGCTCTACGTGACGGGTGTGGGCGAGACGACGCGCAAGGGCCTCGTACTGCCGATCACGGTGACGGACGCGCAGCATCCGAACAACCTGACGCGCTGGGGCGTGTACGTGGACGGCGACCTGGACGACAGTCTCAGTGCCTTCGTGCGCAACAACACGATCGTCCTCGACGGCAAGCAGGGCCTGTTCATCATCGTGGAGTAATTAGGTCTAGTTGCAAAGCCTGGTAGGGACGGCGTTCCATCGCCGTCCGCCGCACCTTCGAGGCCACGGTGATCTTCCAATGAAGGCGATTCAGGCGTAGGCAAGACGTGTCAGGCAGGTTGCTTGCCGAGACGACCGTGGATCGCCGTTCCGGCTTGCGAAAAAGGTCCGAGTTTGGTATTTTATCGCCAAGTACGATTGTAGTCAGGCGATGTCTGCGTGCCGCGCAAGCGGCGCGCGCCAACAAGAAGGAGCGCAAAATGAGGAGCTTGTTCGTATGCGTTGCGGCGATGGGAATCGCCGGCATGATGGCTTTGTCGGCGGCTGGCGCCGATGCCTACATCGAGTCGTCGGGGGCGCAGGCCATCGACACCGGCTACTACCCGAACCCCAACACGAAGATCGTGGTGGACTTCCAGTACATGCAGCTGAAGGCCCAGTCGCGCGTGTTCGGCGCGGACGGGGCAAGTTCGTTCTCCGGCTTCCTCACCCTCTCGCTCTACAATGCCGGCGAGGTCGACGGCGCGGGGAACCTCTCATGGGGTTTCAAGGACACAAAAGGCAACTGGACGTCGACAGGCTCCTTCGCGCAGAAAACTCGCACGCTGTTCGTGATCGACGGCCCCAACAACTTCTACACGGTGGTGACGAACAACTGGACCGGCGAGAAGTTCTGGACCCGCGACTTTGCGAACATCAACCAGACCCGCACCAAGACGGCCAAGTATTCTCTCTACATTTGCGCGGACCATAACGCCGACGATCCTCAAAGGTGGACGGACGCGCGCTATCTATCCTATACGCGCATCTACTCCTTCCAGATCTGGGATTCGGGGCAGCTCATCCACTACTATCTCCCGTACAAGAAAGACGACGTGATCGGCCTCAAGGACATCATGACGGGCGATGTCCTGACATCCATCACCGACACGCCGTTCACATGCGGCGGCGACATCACGGATGACCCGCAGGGCGATCCGTTCGTCCTTGGCGGGGTGAAGGCGAGCGAGCAGGCGGCCGACGCCTCGCTCCGCGAAGGGGCGCGGTCGTTCACGCCGGGCGACGGCGTGGCGCTCTCCGTCCCCGCGTTCGGCGGCGCGGGCGACGTGTTCGTGAACGACGGCTCCGGCGGCATCGTCACGTTCTCGCCCGCCAACTCGTACCTGGGCGACACCTACCTCATGCGCGGCACGCTCGAAGGCTCGCGCTTCGTCGCGGACGGCGCGTTCGGCTCGCTCGGCGGCGCCGGCACGTTCCTCATCGGCCCCGGCACGTTCCGCTACGCGGGACCGGACGGCGGCGTGTTCAGCCGCGACATCGCGTGCTTCGACGGCTGGACGCAGGCGACCACGTTCGACATCCAGAACGACCTCACGCTCACCGGCGAGTTCTTCTGGGAGCAGGGCGGCTTCGTGAAGACGGGCCCCGGCACGCTCACGCTCGACCGCGCGGGCACGCACTGGGTCTCGCGCTACGGCTCGGGCTTCTCGCAGGCGGACGGACGCGGCGTCTACGTGCCGAACGCGAACGGCGACGGCCCGACGAAGGGCGTGACGGGCTTCACGCTCCTCGAAGGCAAGATGGTGGTGAAGTCCGGTACCTGGCACTTCAACGACGGCCTCTCCATCGCCATGCGGATCGGCGGCACGACGGTCGACCCCGCGAACCCGAACGGCGGTCAGGAGAAGAGCGCCGTCTTCCAGGTGGACGGCGGCTCGGTGCATTTCCACAACTGGACGGCGATCGGCAACTGCAACGGCTTCGAGACGACGACGCCGAACGAGGTGCCGTCCTCGGGCATCATCGTGAACGGCGGCATCCTGCACCTGCACAAGAGCGTCTACGCGGGGCGCAACACCCTTCTTCCGAAGGATTCCGGCGGCAATCCCATCCGGATGCGCACGTGTCCGTTCGTGGAGGTCCACGGCGGCGAGCTGCGGATGTACAACCATAGCCGCATCGGCTTCTGCGACGATCCCGGCGCGGACGCGCGCATCTTCGTGGACGGCGGCTTGCTCGTCGTCAAGAGCGTCTGCAACACGTCCGGCTCCAGCATGATCTTCGGCAGCCAGTCGCACGGCGATCTGTCCGATCCGCGCCATGCCGAGGTGACGGTCTGCTCGAACGGCACGTTCGACGTGACGAATTTCTACATCGAAAAGAACCGTACGAACGTAACCGTGAACCTCAACGTGCTCGACGGCGGCATCTACCGCAACAACACGTTGCAAAAGTACGGCACGGGCGCGGGATGCGAGATGCACGTCCTCTTCGACGGCGGCATCGCCGAGCAGCGCGCGGACGGAAACGTGAACTGGATCAAGTCCGACCTCACCACGGCGTGCATCGGCACGCGCGGGGCTGTCTTCCGCACCGGCAGCGGCGCGACGGCCAACAGGATGCTGACGGTCAGCTGCTCGTTCACGGCCACGAACAGCCATCCGGACGAGGTGGCGCAGGGCATGACGATCCGCACGATGAACGCCACGAAGAACTCCGGCTTCCGGTTCCTCGCGTCGCAACACTGGGACGGCCCGACGGTCATCGAGAACGGCGGCGTGTGCGAACTCGGCGTCGGGGGCATGTTGCCGATGAGCACCGACCTCATGATCGCGGCCGGCGGACGCCTCGTGCTGGCCAGCGCGAGCCAGTCGGTCGGTTCGCTCACGTTCGGCGTGGGCGGCACGGCCGGCACGGCCACGCTGGACGTCCTCGCGGACAGGACGATCACGGCGGACGAATTCACCCTCGGCGCCGGCACGGCCGTCGCGTTCAACCTCTTCTCGTCGATGACGGCCACGGGGACGGGGCTTGCGACCGGCACGGACCTTGCGGCCGCCGGCACGTATCCGATTCTCATCGGCCCCGCCTCCACGGCCGCTGACCTCGCCACCATCGCCTCGCGCGCGACGTGGGCGAACGCGCCGGCGACGGGCTTCATCTATTCGTTTGACGTGAGGACGGAAGGGGACACGGCGGCGCTCGTGCTGAACGTCAACGACGGCGACGAGGAGGAGGCGAGCGAACAGGTCTCGCCGCTCGACCTCGTGGTGCCCACGGACGCCGGCACGACGGCGATCGTGGGGGCTGAGGACACGGCCGGCAAGCGGTCCGTCACCACGAACCCCACCGACGCCGGCGGCGGCACGGTGGTGCTCGGCGACTCGCTCGCGGGCTTCACCGGCCCGCTCGCCGCAGGCAGCGGCCTCACGACGATCTCCGACATCTCCTTCGCGGCGGCGAACCCGACGTGGCTCACGCTTGGCCCCGGCACGCTCCACTACACGGGACCCGACGCGACGCTCGCCGGACTCTACATCAACGCGGGCGCGGGACACGGCGGCGTGCTGCGGACGGACAACGACATCACGCTGCTCGGCGCCGTGACGGGCGCGGGCGCGATCATGAAGAAGGGCGCGGGCGACCTGATCCTGAAGGGCAACGGCACGTTCCAGCTCGGCAACGTGGACAACGCCCATTCGGGATCCAGCCCCAAGGACGCGTTTGGCGTCGCCGCGCTGTCGAACGGCATCCAGGCGAACGGCGACGGGCCGACGACGGCGCTCAAGAACCTGATGGTGAGCGAAGGCCGCGTGGTGATCGGCACGGTCGGGGACGACGATGACGCGCCGATGGTGACGCTCCCGGCGGGATTCTCGATCGGTCAGCGTTCGGCCGTGACGGAAGGCTCGATGGAGACCGCGGGCGAGATCGTGATGAACAACGGCTCGTTCTACAGCGGATCGGCCCTCTACTTCCCGTTCTACTGCGGCATGCCCACGACCACGCCGCCGGAGGGACTTGAGGCGAAGCTGACGATCAACGGCGGAACCTTCAGCGTGTCGCAGGTCAACATGGGCCACGACGGGACGTTCGTCCAGACGGCGGGGGCCTCGCTGACGCTGAACGGCGGCGCGTTCAACTGCCGGGGCACCTACTACATGGGCTACCAGGCGGTGACGTCGGAAGTTGACGTCGCCTACAGCATCGTCATCAACGGCGGCACGTTCACGGCGAAGGACATCGTCCTGGGCAACCAGGCGGGTTCCGCGCCCGGCGAGATCCATGTCAACAACGGCGGCACGCTTGTCGTTTCGAACACCTTTACGCTCGGAAAATTGTCGACGGCGCACCCGCAGAAGTTCTTCCTCAACGCGGGCGGCACGCTGAAGACGCTCCGCGAGATCGCGCACGCGGCGGGCGAGTCGTACATCTACTTCCGTGGCGGCGTCTGGCAGCCCGGTCTCGGCCGCAAGCGCGGCACGGGCTACACGTTCGGCAACTCCACGGCGGCGAACCGGCACACGGGCGTCTACCTTGGCGCGGGCGGCCTGATCGTCGACCTCGGCGCGTACTGGGTCGAGTCCGGCGAGGACTCGGCGGCGTTCGAGATCCGGCAGCCGTTCCTGCACGACCCCGACTGCGCGGGCGACGACGGCGGCATCACGTTCCGCGGCAAGCGCACGACCATCCTCCGCGAACAGATGAACGGCAGCACGTTCACGGGGCCCATTACGGCCGAGGAGGAGGCTATCATCGGCGTGGTGAACGGGAGGACGTTCCTCGACAAGACGTTCGTGATGAAGCCCGGAACAGGTTTCCGCGCGTCCGGCACCTACATGCATGTCAACCACCTGACGCTCGGCGAGGCGGGCGGCACGGAGCCGGTCACCTTCGACTTCTGCGCCGACCGCGCGGAGATCGGCGTGGTCGTCTCGAACGAGCTGTCCGTGCTTTCGCCCGTCACGGTGGCGTTCCACCGTCCGGGCGGCGCCTCGAACATCACCGGCATGCAGACGGGCACGTATCCCGTGCTGATCTACCCCGCGAACCTCGATGACGAGGGCATCCTCGAGAAGATCGTTCCGAATACGAACTTCCCCGAATACACGATGACGTACGCGAAGGAGGACCTGCCGGCCGACAGCGCGTGGCCGGGCTGGAAGCAGATCACCGTGACCGTGACGGCGGCGGCGGCGACAGCGGGCACGACGTGGCTCGACGGCACGGCGGGCGGCGCGTGGAGCGACGGCACGAAGTGGGACGGCGGCGTGGCGCCGAACGGCACGAACGCGCTTCCCGTGTTCGTGGCGGCGACGGCGGCGGGCGTGCCCGTGACGGTCGACGCGGAC
>CAMNLN010000137.1 GCA_946543025.1 uncultured Verrucomicrobiota bacterium | reverse complement strand
TGCCGTTGAAGCCCCACACGGCCTTCGGGATCTGCGGATCGGCGTCCATCGTCTCCGTGCCGTAGCACCAGCAGCGCGTGACGGAGAGCGACACGCCCACGTTTTCGGCGTGGAACTTGTTCGCGCACGCGGCGGCCTCGGCCACGCCGCCGATCGCCGTGTCCGCGATCACGCAGCGGACAGGCGTGCCGTCGGGGTAGCGGAGGTTCTCCGATATGAACTTCGCGGCGTTGCGCGCCATCTCCATCGTCGGCCCTTCCAGCGACTCGCGGATGCCGCGCCGGCGCCCGTCGATGATCGGGCGAATGCCCACTGCGGGAAACGGATTGTTCGTCCAGACGGTATTCATTTCACACATCTCCTTTTGTTTCACTTGAAAGCGCCCCCAGCTCGACGAGGCGCGCGCGTATGAGCGCGCGGTCCGCCGCGTTGAACGGCTCGCGCGGCCCGGCCAGCGCGTCGCCGCAGATTCCCATCAGCGAGAGGGCGCACTTCACGCCCTTCACGAAGCTGGAGTTGTGGTGCCCCACGCCGTAGATGAGGGACGCGACGTGCATCACGCGCTCCTGGAGGGCGCGGACGCGGTCGACGTCCTTTGCGGCCGCCGCCTCGTAGAGGTCGACGAAGAGGCGCGGGAAGATGTTCGCGCCGCCCGGCACGCCGCCCGAGGCACCCATGAGCACCACTTCGCCCATCGCCTCCTCCGGCCCCATCAGGATCGCGAAGTCCGGCCGGTCCCGGAGCGCGTAGCGGCAGGCGTTGAAGTAGCCGATGTTGCCGCTCGAGTCCTTCAGCCCGACGATGTTCACGTGGCGTGCGAGTTCGACGACGGTCGAGACGGCGATCGACACCTTCACCTGCGACGGCATGTTGTACAGGAAAAGCGGCAGGGGCAGGCTGTCCGCCAGCCGCGCGTAGTATTCCACAAGTTCCGGCTGGCCGGGCGCGAAGTAGTAGGGCGGCGCGGCCACGACGGCGGCGGCGCCGGCGGCGGCCGCCGTCTCCGCCAGGCGCAGCGACTCGTCGAACATCGTATCCGTCACGCCCACGAGGACCGGCACGCGGCCCGCCACCTGCGCGCAGACGCGGCGCACCAGCTCATGTCGCACGGCGTACGGCAGGTCCGGTGCCTCGCCGGTGGTGCCCAGCAGGAAGAGTCCGTGCACGCCCCCCGCGAGGATGTGCTCCACGAGGCGCGCCGTGCCGGCGGCGTCGAGATGCCCGGGGTCGGCGAGCGGCGTCACCATCGGCGGCACCACGCCCCTCAGGGGCTTTTCGAATCGACTTTTCAATTTCCTGTCTCCCTGTGACGTCGCACATTCTACTCCCTCCCGCGCGGATTGTCTTTCGATTGCGTCTTGCGGACGATTCCAAATGTATTGATTTAGTCCATGGGACGATTTCTAAATCTTCGGTCACCGCATACATGCTATACTAGCGTCATGGAAATTTCGGGCAGAGACTTCGGGTTCCCGCTCGTCGCAAAGCTGGCGATCCTCCGGCACCACGCGACGTACCGCATCCCGTGGCACCGGCATGAGACGCCGGAGCTCCAGTACGTGCTGGGCGGCGCGCTGACGTACGAGTTCCGGCGGGGGAAGCCGCGAACCCTGACCGGAGGATGCCTCTTCGTCGTCCCCGCCGACGTCGAGCACCGCGCGGTGGACGACGCCGGCGCCCCTTCCACGCGCATCGGCATCCTGTTCAACCTTCCCACGACGGCGCGGGCGAACCAGACCCCGTTCCGCCCCGCCGAGCTGGCGAACGCCTTCGCCGCATTCTCCGCGCATGCCCGCACGCCGCTCAGGTGGACTCCGGAAGGCGGGCGCGCGGCGCGCGGCATCTTCCACACGCTCGAATCATCTCCCTCGCTCGCGCCGTCCGTCTGCCTCCGCCTGCGGCACCTCGTCAACGCCATCCTCATCGAGACCGTCGCGGCGTTCGACCGACCGGCGGCGCTGACAGGGGGCGACGTGATCAAGCAGGTGATGGATTGGATCCGCGGCCATTGCACCGAACCCATCAAAATCTCCGACCTCATCCGCATCTCCGGCTACAGCCGCACACGGCTCTTCGCGCTGTTTGCCGCGGAGGCGGGCTTGTCGCCGAACGACTTCATCCTGCGCTGCCGCATCGAACGGGCGAAGGAACTCCTGCGCGCCGCCTCGGCTCCACTCACCCAGGTCGCGCTTGACTGCGGCTTTTCGTCTTCGACCTATTTCTCCACCGTATTCCGCAGGTATGTCGGCTGCACGCCGCGTCAATGGCGCGCATCCGGCTGAACGCGCCAGTCGTTGTTCTTGAGGTGGTAGAGGAAGCCGTCCTCGCAGCCGAGGATCACCTCGGGAATGCCGTCGTTGTCGAAATCGACCGTCGTGGGATTGGTAGTGTGGGCCGCCAGCTGCTGGCCGCTCATATCGCCCGCGTCGACGAAGATCCAGTTGCCGTCGCGCATCCCGGCCTGGAGATAGAGCCGCGAATTCTTGCCGTTCATGATAAGATCGGGCTTGCCGTCGCCGTTCCAGTCGCAGATGGTGATCTTGCGCCGCCCGGTCGCGCCGCCGATGCCGCCGTTCCACGCCTGCGGGTTCTTTCGCGCCGTGGGGTGGATCACCTCGCCGTTCTCGTCGCGAAACGCCTTGCGAGGAGCCTTCAGGACGAGTTTGCCGCCTTTTTTCGCGCGTTCGAAGAAGGCGAGGTCGCCCTGCTGGTCGACCATCACGAGGTCCGTCAGGCCGTCCCCGTTCATGTCGAACATGACGGGCGTGGTACGCCACTGCGTGATCAGCTCCTTCGGGTTGTCGGTCTTCCGCGGCTTGTACCAGCCGAACTCGAGCTCGGGTTGCTCGCCGGCCCACTCCACCTCGATGCCGACGGGCGCGGCGAGCTTCGGCGCGGTGCGCGTGCCGATGTTGAGGAAGAGCAGCGGTTTGCCCCAGATCGAGTTCGCCATGACGTCCGGAAGCCCGTCGCCGTCCCAGTCGGCGACGCTCAGGCACGTGTATCCCCACTTCGCCTCGGCCGGTCCCTGGATGGACCCGTTGTGCCCCGCCATGATGCGGATCGGATTCGCGGTGAGCATCCCGCCGCGCGAGGCGAAGTCGCGCGTCTCGTCGAACGCCTCGCAGCTCAGCAGCTTCGCCTCCGCCCACTTCGGCTCCGCCACGCCCGGGCCGCTCAGGTTCTCGAAGAAGCAGATGTAGCCGGTCGAGTTGCCGCAGATGAGGTCGTAGTCGCCGTCTCCGTCCCAGTCCACGCCCGCCGGCGTGCAGAGGATGCCGAAGTTCACCAGGTCCGCCTGCTGCCGCAGGAAGACCGGCGGATCGAAGACCGGCATCCGGTCGACGACCCTGCCCGTGTTGCGGTAGAAGGCGACGCGCCCGTCCTCCTCGCCGGAGACCATGTCCATCAGCCCGTCGCCGTCCCAGTCCACCGCCGCCGGCGTGATGATGCACAGCTCGCCGTGCAGCCGCGCTCCCGTCGGGTCGCGCAGCAGGCGGCCGGAGGTATAGACGGGCGCGGTGCGCGTACCGACGTTCTCGTAGTAGGTGAAGTTGTCGAGGAAGTCGCCGACGATCAGGTCGAGGTCGCCGTCGCCGTCCCAGTCGTGGAACATCGGCATTGCGTTCCCGAACACGTCCACGGGCGTCTCGTTCTCGAGCCGCACGATCTTCGGCACGCCCCACTTCTCCGCGCCGTCCATGTCCGCCTCGTTCCGTATCCAATACACATGTCCATGAATCTGTCCGTTCTTCCAGTTGCCGTTCTCGTCGTAGGCGTTGTGCCATCCGTACTGCTGCCAGTCGCCGATGCCGACGATCAGGTCGTCCTTGCCGTCGCCGTCGTAGTCGGCGAGCCGCCACATGTTGCAGCGCACGCCGTTGTAGTGAACGTTCTTCGGCAAGCCCTTCAGCGCCTTGAGTCCGTCCCAGCCCGTCTTCGAGAAATCCCACGTGATCTGGTTCTGGCGCAGAACCGCCACGCGTCCGTCGGGATAGGTCTTCGCGGAGACGTTGCCGCATCCCTCGCCCACCTTCCGCGCGGGCTTGAATATCGGCGTCGCGTCTTTCCTCCCCTTCGCCGTCGGGTTCTCGAAATACCACGTGCCGCGCCAGGTGGGGATGCCCCAGTTGGAGACGACGAGATCGAGGTCGCCGTCGCCGTCGTAGTCGAACGCCATCGGATAGCAGATGAGCCCCGTCTTGAGGTAGGGCGTCGCATCCGGATTGTTGTATCTCAGCGGCGTGTAGTCGTATGGACGTTCCGGGTCGAACCGCTTGTACGCGAAGGCCTTGCCCGAAGCGCGCAGGCGCGCGGATGCGGCGGCCCGACGACGCGCCGCCGTGCCGTCGAGCGCGTCGGTGAGGTTCAGCAGGTCGCATGCGCCCTGCGCGCCCGTGGCGCGGACAATCGCCTTGCCGGTGTCGGGATTCCACGCGAGAATGCTTCCCGTATGGTCCGCGAAGCACGCCTCGCCGTTCACGAACGCGGCGGAGAACGCATTCTGGACCGGGATCGGGATCCGTTGCCGCTTCGCGACGCCGGTGACCAGGTCGATCGACTCGGGCCTCTTGCAAGGAATCAGCAGCCGGTCGCGGACATGGTCGAGCAGCATGCCGCCGTGCGCCTGCGCGGGGGATTGATAGGCGGCCTTGAGCGCGGGCTTCTCGCCCGTCACGTCGAACGTGGCGATCTCGCCGCTCCCACGGTTGGCGACATAGAGCAGACCGTCCGCGCCGAAGGCAAGCGTACGCGGCACGGACAACCCCGCCGCCCCGCAGTCTCCGCCCTTCCCGTCGGAGAGGCGATAGCGGAACAGCCGATTGGCGTTCTTTCCGAACGCGCTGCACACGTAAAGGAATCCACCGTCGACCGCCAACGCCTCGGGACGCGCCGGTACGGACGCCAGCACGCCAAGGAACGTGCCATCCGGCGTGAACTTCAGGATCGCGCCGTTGGCGTCACCGCGGCAGTCGCCGACATAGACAATCCCGTCTGCGGCGGCAATGCAGTGCGGGCCTTTCATGTCCGTTCCGCGCACGAGCCAAGTCCCCTTCTTGGCCCACCGGCAGTCGTCCGTCACGCGCCACTCGTCCACGCAGACCTTCTCGCGGACGACCAGCACCCTCGTCTCGGGAAACGCAGGCAACGCGGCACCGACGGCTACCGCAAACAATGAAGCAAGAACCGCTTGTATTTTCATGGCGAGAATTATATCAAAGATTCCCGCCGCGCAAGCCCTAAACCCTCGGCAGTTCCCATCCCTCGCGGTAGGTCGTCTTGACGAACTTGTTCGCCGCCGGGTTGTTCGTCGCGCGCGAACCGTCCCATTCCAGCTTGCCGAGGCCCGTCTGGGCAAGCACGTTGCCCAGCAACACCGTCTTCACGAGCGGCACGCCGTAGCGGAAATCCGTGTTCGCCTTGCGTCCCTCGCGGATCGCCGCGAAGAACTCGTGCACGTGGCTCCCCTTCACGCGCGGGATCCACGGATCCGGCTTCTTCACCTCTTTCCGCAGGGACGTGGGAACGAACTGCATGGCGGAGCCGAACTCGTTCAGCCACAGGATGCCCTTCTCGCCCATCCAGAGCGTGCCGATCTGTCCAAGCGGGACGCCGTGCTTCTTCTCCAGCTCCTCGACGATCGGCGGCAGGTTCTGGTACTCGCGCTTGCGGGCGATGCCGATCTTGTTCTGGTGTTCGGCGTCCACGGGGATGCCGTCCTTGATGCCGTCCCACCAGTGGATGGTCACCGGGTCGAGCCCCTTGCGCGCGGGGAACTTGAAGTCGATCGTCTGGCGGAGCGGCCACGAGCCGGGCGCGCCCTCGCGCTGGTCGAGCAGCTCCGCGCTCACGGGATCGACCTCGTCCAGGCGCAACGCGAAGAACGAGGCGTCCATGACGTGGTTGCCCATGTTGCCGATGTTGCCGTTGCCGAAGCCCTTCCAGTCGTACCACTGGTGCGGACCGTAGCACGTCTTGTACGGACGCATCTCGGCCGGCCCCACCCAGCGATCCCAGTCGAGGCCGTCCGGCACGGGCGCGTCAGGCGGCACCACGGCCTGCGAGTTGATGCGGTCGTCGAAGCACCACACGTCCCGCACCTGCCCGATCGCGCCGCTCCGGATGTACTCCACGGCCGTCGCCATGATCGGAGACGAGTGCCCGTGGTGGCCGCACTGCGAGACGACGCCGTACTTCTTCGCGAATTTCAGCAACAGGTCCGCCTCCTCGATGGAGTAGGCGATCGGCTTCTCCACGTACACGTGGATGCCGCGCTGCATGGCGAGGAGCGCGGGCAGGGCGTGCTGCTGCTGGTTCGTGGCGATGAGCACGGCGTCGATGCCGTCGCCCATCTTCTCGAAGAGTTCCTGGTAGGACGGGAACTCGGGAATCTTCTCGTAGCCGCAGCCGGGATAGCGCTTGCAGATGCGTGTGCGTGCGACGGCGAGCGCGGACTTGTCCGGGTCGGCGAGCGCCACGATCTCCACGTCCTCGCACTTTGTGGAGAGGACGTTCCGCATCCGCAGGCCGCATCCGATGAGCGCCACGCGGATCTTCCGCCCGGCGGCGATCGTACGCGGACCGGCCGCATGGCCAACATTGAAGAGCGGCATCGTCACGCCTGCGGCGACCAGGCCGATGAACGACCGTCGCTTGCAGGTCATGGATCCATGCCATGGCCTATTCTGAAATTTCACGTTCCTTGCATTCATGGTCACATGCCTTTCTCTTGCGTTCTGACGTGTGCTTGGCGAACGAAATCATAGCATCTTTCGTGCGCCGAGTCCAGATTCTGCGACGAAGTCCTATCGCGACGTTGAACCGATGACGCCGAACGTGGTAGAATTTCCGCATGGCCCACCTGATCGAGATTCGAGACCTGCGGAAAATCTATGCCCTCGGCGAAGAGCCGGTGGCCGCGCTGGACGGCGTGTCGCTCACCATCGACACCGGCGAGTTCGTGGCGATCATGGGCGCGTCGGGGTCCGGCAAGTCGACTCTCCTCAACATTCTCGGCTGCCTCGACACGCCCACGAGCGGCAGCTACCTGCTGGACGGCATCGAGGTGGCCCGCCGTACCCCTACCGAGCTCGCGCACATCCGCAACCGCAAGCTCGGATTCGTGTTCCAGAACTTCAACCTCCTCGCGCGCACGAGCGCCATCGAGAACGTCGAGCTGCCGGACTTCTACCTCAACCGCCTCGGCCGCCGCGCGCGCCGCGCCCGCGCCCTGGAGCTGTTGGGCCGCGTGGGCCTCGGCGGACGCGGCACGCACACCCCGGCCCAGCTCTCCGGCGGCCAGCAGCAACGCGTCGCCATCGCACGCGCGCTCATGAACGAGCCGCCCGTCCTCTTCGCCGACGAGCCGACCGGCAACCTCGACACGAAGTCCTCCGTCGAGATCATGAACCTCTTCACGGAACTCTCGCGCGAAGGCATCACCATCGTGATGGTGACGCACGAGGACGACATCGCCGCCTACGCCAAGCGCCACCTCGTGATGCGCGACGGCCACCTCGTCAAGGACGACAGAGCCGCCGCGCCGGCGGACGCCTAGATCCGCTGCTCGCCGTCGACGAAGACGGAGCAGACGTCGAAGGTCTTCGGATCGAGGACCGCGAGATCGGCCACGTAGCCCTTTTCCACCTTGCCGAGCTGACGGCCCAGCCCCAGCTCGATCGCCTGGTTCCAGGAGGTGACGCGGACAAGGTCCTTGAGCGGCAGGCCCGTCACGTCGCGCAGATTCTTGAGGCCCTGGTTGATCCACAGCGTCGAGCCGGCCAGGTTGCCGCCCTCCACGAGCCGAGCCTGCCCGTTCTGCAGCCGAACCTTCATGCCGCCCATCTCGAACGAGTAGCCGTCGGCCATGTGCGAGCAGCGCAGGGAGTCCGTGATCAGCTGGACGTGCGCCAGGTCGCGCAACTTGAAGACGAGGCGCAACATGTCGTCGCACAAGTGGATGCGGTCGCCGATGATCTCCGTGTTGAGGTCGTCCACGAGGAATCCCGCGCCGACGAGTCCGATCTCGCGATGGTGCAGTTTCGTCATCTGGTTGCAGAAGTGCGTCATGTGGCGAAGGCCCTCCGCGTATGCCGGCTGGAGCTGCGCGAACGTCGCGCCCGAATGCCCGCAGCTCGGCACGATGCCGTTCGCGCGGCACGCCGCCGCGAACGCGGCCCCGCCCTTCATCTCCGGCGCGAAGCTCACCATCTTCACGGGCGCGATCGCCGCGATGCCCATCACCTCGCGGATGGAGGGCGCGCGCACGAACGCCGGGTTCTGCGCCCCGCAGCAGGCGGGGTTGATGAACGGCCCCTCCAGGTGGAGGCCAGGCGCCTTGGAGAAGCGCATGTCCTTCCTGTACGCCGCCACCGCGCGCGCAGCCGCCTTCAGCGTCTTGTTGTCGATGGTGAGGGTGGTCGGCAGGAAAGTGGTGCACCCTTCGGCCAGCTTCGCCTCGGCGATGGCCGTGATCGCCTCCGGCGTGGCGTCGCACACGTCATGCCCGCTCGCGCCGTGCAGGTGCACGTCGATGAACCCCGGCACCACATATTTGCCGCGCACGTCCACGACCGTATCGCATCCGGCCGGGACGGCGGCCTTTGTCGCCATCGGCTCCACGGACTCGATCTTCCGGCCCTTCAGCACGATCCTTGCGCGCCGCAGGTCCAGCCCCGGCGA
>CAMNLN010000136.1 GCA_946543025.1 uncultured Verrucomicrobiota bacterium | reverse complement strand
CGCTTGACGGCGGCGTCCGACCGTGCTATCATTTCCCCATGAAAGCACACATGGCCCGATTCTGGTTTTCCGCCGCAACTTTCTGCGGCGGTCTTTTTTCTGCATTTGCACAGAGCGCGCCGACGGCCTTGCAAACCGTCGCCTCCGAGCCGGAGGCCGCACAGACCAATCCGGGCGTGGCGGCATCGGTGGAAGCCACGAGCGACTGGCTGACGTCCTTCACCAATCTGGTGGACACGGTGGACGGCTGGGTGTGGGGCGTGCCGCTCATCGGCGCCGTGCTGGTGACTGGCCTGATCCTGACGTTCTGCCTGCGCCTGAGCCACGTGTTCAACCTCAAGCGCGCCTTCAAGTACATGTTCCACCAGGAGGAGGGCGATGGCGTCTCGGGCGAGGTGAGCTCGTTCGGCGCGCTTTGCACGGCCCTCTCGGCGACGATCGGCACGGGCAACATCGTGGGCGTGGCAACGGCCATCGGCACGGGCGGCCCGGGCGCGCTCTTCTGGATGGAGGTGGCGGCGTTCTTCGGCATGGCCACGAAGTACGCCGAGGGCCTGCTGGCGGTGAAGTACCGCGAGGTGGCGCCGGACGGGCGCGTGCTGGGCGGTCCGTTCTACTACATTGAGAAAGGTCTCGGACGCAAGTGGAAGCCGCTCGCGATTGCGTTCGCGTTCTTCGGTGCGCTTGCCGGCATCATGGGCATCGGCACCATCACCCAGATCCATGGCATCACCTCTGCCGTGCAAAGGTTCTTCGACCCGAAGTTCAACCCTGCCGACCTGGCGACGGGTGTGCAGCTCTTTGGCACAACCTACTCTCTGCCTGTGGTCATCGCGGGCCTGATCGTGACGGTCTGCGTGGGCCTCGTCGTGATCGGCGGCCTGAAGCGCATCGCGAAGGTCTCGACGGTGATCGTGCCGTTCATGGCCGTGTTCTACCTGGTGATCATCGTGTTCCTGCTGTTCGGCAACCTCTCGAAGGTGACGGCGGCGATCGAGCTGATCGTGCGCGCGGCCTTCAACCCGCAGGCGTTCACCGGCGGCGTGGTGGGAACTGTGTTCGTGGCGATGCAGAAGGGCATCGCGCGCGGCATCTTCTCGAACGAGGCCGGCCTCGGCTCCGCGCCGATCGCGGCGGCGGCGGCCAAGACGAACGAGCCGGCGCGCCAGGGCCTCGTGTGCATGACGGGCACGTTCATCGACACGATCGTCATCTGCACGATGACGGGACTCGCGATCGTCGTGACGGGCGCGTGGGAGCCGTCGCTTGGCTTGAAGGGAGTTGACATCACGATCGAGGCGTTCAGCCGCGGCCTTGCGTTCCTTGGCCCGCACTCCGGCGGCATCGCCTCCTTCTTCCTGATGACGGCGCTTACGTTCTTCGCGTTCACCACGATCCTCGGCTGGGACTATTATTCGGAGAAATGCCTTGAGTACCTCGTGGGCACCGAACGGCAATGGGCCGTGAAGGCGTACCGCATCCTCTACGTGGCTGTCGTGTTCGTGGGGCCGTACCTCACCGTGTCGGTGGTGTGGGGCATCGCCGACGTGTTCAACGGCCTGATGGCGTTCCCGAACCTCGTCGCGCTCCTCCTCCTTTCGCCGGTGGTCGCCCGCACGACCTTCGACTTCCTCAAGCGCACGAGGAACAAGGCGGCCTGATGGACTTGGCCGTAGCCAGGGCCGTCGTCGTGCTGAGCGGCGGGCAGGATTCGGCTACTTGCCTCGCGCTCGCCGTAAAACGGCATGGCGCGAAGAACGTGGCTGCGATCACGTTCCGCTACGGACAGCGTCACGCGCTGGAGACGAAGTTCGCGCGCGGGCTTGCGCGGCATTTCGGCATCGTCCGCCACAAGGTCGTTTCGCTCGGCTTCTACCGGCAGCTCACCACGAACGCCTTGATGGATCCCGCGCAGAAGATCGAGCGACGGAAGGGGAGCGTCTGCCCGACCACCGTGGTGGAGGGACGCAACGCCTTCTTCCTTTTGGCGGCGGCCGTGTGGGCGAAGTCGTTCGGCGCGACCGAGGTCTGGACGGGCGTCTCGGAGGCCGACTACTCCGGCTATCCGGACTGCCGCGAGGTGTTCGTCCGTTCGCAGCAACGCACGATCCGCCTTGCGCTCGACTGGCCGGTGCGCATCGTCGCGCCTTTTCTGCACAAGACGAAGGCGCAGGAATGGGCGCTTGCGGACAGGCTCGGCATCTTCGAGCTGGTACGCGACCGGACGCTCACCTGCTACAACGGTATTCCGGGCGCAGGCTGCGGCACGTGCCCCGCCTGCAAGCTCCGCGCCGCTGGCCTCAAGGCGTTCCTTTCGTCCCGCCGGTCGGTTGCGGGCCGTACCGCAAACATGCTATAATCGCGGCATGAAAAAAATCGCTTTTATGATGGGCACGGCATGTATTGCCGTAGCCGCGTTTTCCAAGCCTGCGCCGAACAACGGGATGCCCGAGGCGGCCCGTCCCGAGGTGGCGGCGGCCGTGGCGACCGCCGCCGCGAAGCCGCATCCGCGCCTGTTTACCGACGCGGCGGGGTTCACGCGCCTCAAGGAACGTCTTGGGAAGGACGCGCTGCTGACGGCCGCGGCGGAGCACGTGCGCGCCGTCGCAGACAGGATGCTTCCCGCCAAGCCGTCCGAGCGCATCAAGCAGGGCAAGCGCCTTCTCGGCGTGAGCCGTACCGCGCTCTACCGTATCGCCACGCTCGCGATGGCGTACCGCCTCTACGGCGACAAGGCGCACCTCGACCGCGCCGTCGCCGAGATGCGCGCCGTCTGCGCGTTCGAGGACTGGAACCCGTCGCACTTCCTCGACGTGGGCGAGATGTCCCTTGCCGTCGCCGTCGGCTACGACTGGCTCTACGCCGACCTCGACGAGGCGACGCGCACGGAGATCGCGGCCGGGCTGCGCCGCTGCGGACTTGACGCGAGCCTGTTGAAGCTGTGGTGGATTCGCGCGCACAACAACTGGGGACAGGTGTGCCACGCCGGCATTCTCTCCGCCGCCCTCGCGCTCGCCGAGGAGAATCCCGCCGACGCCGCCCGCTACGTGCAGCGGTGCATCGACATGCTGCCCATCTCGATGAAGGCGCTCGCCCCGAACGGCTGCTATCCGGAAGGCCCCGGCTACTGGAGCTACGGCATGCACTTCAACGTGATCGCCATCGCCCTGCTTGAAGGCGCGTTGGGAAGCGACTTCGGCCTCGCGTCGATGCCCGGCTTTCGCGAGGCGGGATACTACCCAGACATCGTGACCGGTCCGAGCGGACTCACGTTCAACTATGCCGACGGAGGGAGCGGGCGCGGCACGCATCCGGCCCTCTGGTGGTTCGCGAAGCGATTCAAGTCGCCGGACATCCTCCGCTACCGTGAACTCGACAACTTCAAGGCGTACGCCGCGCGTCGCGACAAGAGAATCGTGTCCAAAGGGCACCGGTTGTTCCCGTTCGCGCTTTTCTGGATCGAGACGCCGCCGGCGACCGACGCGCCGTCTAACCTGCCGCTCGTGTGGGACGGCCAGGGCCCCGTGCCGATCACGATCCAGCGCTCGAGCTGGAACGACGACGAAGCGCTGTTCGTGGGCCTGAAGGGGGGCAGTCCGTCAGGTCCGCACGGGCACATGGACGGCGGTTCGTTCGTGATGGACACGAAGGGCGTTCGCTGGGCGGTAGACCTTGGTGCCGAGGACTACTACGAGATTGAGAGGCGCGGCATGGATCTCTGGAACTCCGCGCAGGATTCCGACCGCTGGAAAGTTTTCCGTCTCAGCACCTGGAGCCACAACGTGCCGATGATCGACGGTTGCCAGCAGTGGGTGAAAGGAACGGCCAAGATCGTGGAAGTCAAGAGGGAAGGAACCTCGTCCGAGGTCACGCTCGACCTTTCCTCGCTCTACACCAACGCGACCTCGGTGGTGCGCAAAGGCGCGATGGCCTCTGACGGACGACGGTACCTGCTGCGCGACTCGTTCGTCGGCGTGCGTCCGGGCGCGTCGATCCGTTGGGCGATGATGACGCTCGGGGAGCCGACCGTGGACGGCGACGTGGTGACGCTGCGCCGGGACGGCAAGACGCTCACGCTTACGCAGTGCGGCGCGCAGAAGGGCACGTGGACCGTGCGCGACGGGCAGGGGCCGAACGAATGGGACGGGAAGAACTCCGGCTGTCGCCAACTGCTGTTTACCGTTCCGGCCACCGCTGACGGCACGGCCGACCTCGCCGTGAAGTTCAGCTTCTGATTGCGGGACGCGGTATTGAGGCGGCGGGACGGTTGTGCTATAATCGGCCCATGAAAAATAAGACATTTTACGCCTTGTCGTTCGCTCTGTTGGCCGGAACGGTCGTTTCGGACGAGGTCGCCATCCAGGAGGGGACGATCGACCTGCCGTCCTATGCGATCTCCGCGCCGGAGAAGAGTCCGGTGTTCGACTGCAAGTGGAGCTACCAGCGTGCGCGGCGCAGCATCTACCCCTATACGCTCAACGACAACCTCTACGCCCGCACGAGCGAGATGAAGACATGGAAAGCGCTCTATCTCGAGAACGAGTGGGTGAAGGTGTGCGTGCTGCCGGAGGTGGGCGGACGCCTCTTCTACGCGATCGACAAGACCAACGGCTATGACATCTTCTACCGTCAGGACGCGATCAAGCCCGCGAACGTGGGCATGAACGGCGCGTGGATCTCGGGCGGCGTGGAGTGGAACGTTTTTCACCACCACCGCATCTCCACGCAGATGCCGTGCGACTGGCGGCTCGTCTCGAACCCCGACGGATCGAAGACGATCTGGCTGGGCGAGACGGAGCGCCGCCACCGCATGAGCTGGGCGATCGGCATTACGCTGCGCCCCGGTTCGAGCTGCATGGAGATCGACGGGCGGCTCGTGAACTGCACCGAAGACTCGAACGCGATGCTCTTTTGGGCGAACGTGGCCACGCACGCGAACCCCGACTACCAGATCATCTTCCCGCAGAACACCGAGTTCGCCGCCTACCACGCCAAGAGTTCCATCTGCCATTGGCCCGTCTCCGTGGAGGCCTTCACGGGAGTGGACGCCTACACGAACCACGTCGACGTGAGCTGGTGGAAGAACCACACCGTGGGCAACTCCCTCTTCGCGTTCGAGCTTCCCGAAGGATTCATCGGCGGCTACGACCACGGCAAGGACGCCGGCACGATGCTCGTGGGCAACCGCCATATTATCCGCGGCGGCAAGTTCTGGAGCTGGGGCCCGAACAGCGGCTGGCCGACCACCATCCTCACCGACAAGATGGGGCACTACGTGGAGCTGATGGTGGCGGCGTATTCCGACTCGCAACCGGACTACAACTGGTCCGTGCCCGGCGAGACGAAGGTGTTCAGGCAGTTCTGGTACGGCGTGCGCAACCTGAAGGGCATCAAGATGGGCGACGCGAACGCCGCGCTCAACATGGAGAAGACCGCTGACGGCAGGCTCTTCCTGGGTGTGAACGGCACGCGCAAGATGGACGACCTGACGGTGAAGGTGCTGAAGAAGGGAACGGAGGTCTTCACGCGGAAAATCGCCGTGGCGCCGGATCGCCCTTGGAGCGAGACGATTCCCGCCGATGGCGCGGAGACGGACTACACGATGAAGCTCGTGTGCGGCAAGACAGGACGCGAAATGCTCGCCTACACGCCGATCCGGCACGACCTCTCGAAGCCGTGTCCGCCGGAGGTGAAGGCACCGAAGCGCCCGAAGGATATCGTTTCTACGGAGGAGTGCTACTTCACGGGCCTGCGCGCCGAGCAGTTCCACCAGCCTTACGTGGACGCAAACGACTACTTCGAGGAAGTCCTGCGGCGCGATCCGCTCGACTCGCGCGCCAACACGCGTCTGGGCATCTGGTGGCGGCGGCACTGGGACCTTGCGAAGGCGGAGAAGTACCTGCGCGCGGCGCTCGTGCGTCCGACGAAGGACTATACGCGCGTGAAGGACGGCGAGGCCATGTACAACCTTGGCCTCGTGCTGGCCGAGCTGGGGCGCGAGAAGGAGGCCGAGGACGCGCTTTACCGTGCCGTGTGGACATACGAGTACAACGCGGCGGCGAACCTGCGCCTCGCACGGCTCTACGCGACGCGAGGGGATTTTGCGATGGCGCTTGATCGCCTCGACGAAGCGCTCGTCTACAACGGGAACTCGCTCGACGCGAAATGTCTGAAGGCGACGATCCTGCGCGTGACGGGGAAGCCAGACGCGGCGCGCACGCTTGTGGACGACATCCTCGCGTTCGATCCGATCAACGCCTACGCCGCGCGTGAGCTGATGAAGCTCGGCGGCGAGGACATCTTCACGAAGCTGATGCGCGACGAGCCGGAAAGCTACCTGGAGCTGTCGCTCAAGTACAAGGCGAACGGCTTTCCGACCGACGCGCGGGAGCTCCTGGAAGCGATCGACGCGAAGACGGCCTATCCCACCGTGAAGCTGCACCTCGGCAAGATCGACGAATTTCTCGCGATGGACGTCGGGTATTGCAATCCGTTCCGTCGCGAGACGAAAGACCTGCTTGAACGGCTCGTCAAAGAGCGTCCGGGCGCGGCGAAGGCGTGGTACTATCTCGGCAACGTCTACGGCAACGTGGACACGAAAAAGGCGATTGCGGCGTGGCGGAAGTGCGTGGCGCTCGAGCCGGCGCACGCGTACGCGCTCCGCAACCTCGGATACGGCAACTGGAAGTGGACGCAAGACTATGCTGCCGCGCTCGACTTCTACCGCCAGGCCATCGCGGCGAAGCCTGACGAGGCGTTCTTCCTGGAGGAGTTCGACCATGTGGCCGAGGAGGCGAAGTTGCCGGTGGCGGAGCGCTACGCGATGCTGAAGGCGCACCATGCGACGGCGGAAAAGCGCAGCGGTTCGCTTACGGCCGAGTGCGTGACGGGCATTTTCTGCGGCGACTACGACCGCATACTCGGCCTCATGCGCACGAAGTACTTCCCCACGTTCGAAGGCGCGGCGAACTTCCACGATACGTACGTGGATGCGCTGCTCCTCAAGGGTAGCGCGTTGGAAAAGGCGGGCGACGTGAAGGATGCCGTCAAGCTCTACGAGGAATGCTTCGAGTTCCCGGATGCGCATCAGGTGTTCGTGTTCGACAAGCGCCGCCCGCGCGACGTGCAGATTTGGCATGCGCTCGGCTGCGCATACGAGAAGTTGGGCGACGCGGCAAAGGCGAAGGAATACTTTGAGAAGGCGGCGGCCGTAGATACCTTGCGCACCGACTACTGCTTCTGGAAGGCGCTCTGCCTCAAGAAGCTCGGGCGCGACGCCGAGGCGCGGGCGATCGGCGAGGCGATGGCCGCCAAGGGGGCGACGCGGCTGGACGACTACGTGGATTTCTTCGACTACGAGGGCAACCGCTACGGACGCACCGTGGACGCGAAGAACGCCGCCGCCGCGTACACGCGCGGCCTCGGCCAACTGCTGCTCGGCGACGCGAGAGCGGCGGCGGATTCGTTCGCGGAATGCCGCGCGCTCAAGCCGGATCATCTGTGGGCGAAAGCCGTTTCTCCGCAGAATATGGTAAAATAATAGCCCCATGGCTAAAACAGTCACGTACACAAAAGAGTTTTTCGACCGCGAATATTCCGCCAAGGAGGCTTACGGGCGCTTGTGGAGATTTACCCGCAAGTACCGCTTTCGCATCTATTTCGGCATTCTGTGCGGGATGTTGACGGCGGGCACTTTGCTACCGCTGTTTCAGGTGATTCAGCCGGCTCTCGACAAGGTTGGGACTTCGGAGCAGAGGGTGGCCGTCAAGACGACGACCGACCAGGCACGTGGTGTCGCCGAAGCGACGGCTCCCCATGTCAGCGCGTCCAAGGAAGAGCGCAAGATTCTGAAGGAGTACGGCAAGGTCAAGAAGTTGGCGCAAAGGCTCGGTTTCGAGCTTCAGGACGAGAACGAGGCGTTGGGCGCGCCGCTCCTGTTCGCGATCCTTGTGATCGTGCCGCTTGCCGCGCTGGCGCGCTGCGCGTTCCTGTTCCTGAACAAGTACTGCCTCTCGTGGGCGGCGTTGCATACGGTGAAAGATCTCCGATGCTCGATCTTGCGGCACATCCAAGAACAGTCCATGCAGTTTCACGGGAGAATAGACGTCGGCCAGCTGATGAGCCGTGCCTCGAGCGACCCGCGGCTCGTCCAGCACATTATTCAACAGGTGTTGCAGGAAGTGGCTGAGGCGCCGTTCGAGATCGTCGTCTCCGTGGGCTTCATCATCTGGACGGCGGTTCAGAACGACATGCTGCCGACGCTCGTGCTGCTGGTGGTGGGTTTCCCGCTCTTCATGTGTCCGGTCGTGCTGCTCTCGCGGCGTATCCGCAAGTGGGCGAAACGGGCTCTGGAGCGGTATTCGGTCGTCGGATCACGCATCCATGAGGTTCTCACGTGCGTACGCGTGGTAAAGGCCTACCATACGGAGGAGTTCGAGAATGAGAAGTACGAGCAGGCCAACCGCGGCATGCTGAAGGCGTCGCTTCGCGCCGTGAGGTGGAGTCTCTTCGTGACGCCGGCCGTGGAGACGGTGGGCATTCTGCTTTTGTGCGCGTTCGTGACATGGTGCTTCGTCGCGAAGGTGAAGCTGTCCGTCATCGTGCCGATGCTCGCGCCGCTCCTGCTCATCTACCGCCCGATCAAGCAGCTCTCCAAGCTTCAGGTACAGCTGGAGCAGTGCCGGGCGGCGCTCTCGCGCCTGTTCTCGATCCTCGACGTGC
>CAMNLN010000135.1 GCA_946543025.1 uncultured Verrucomicrobiota bacterium | reverse complement strand
TATCAAATCCCCGCGCCCCGCGCAAGGGGGTTCCCGAAAAAAAACGAAAAAAGTTCTCAGCAGGCCTTTTGGGCGTCCAGCTCAACCTCGAAAAGCCACTCGTCGCGGCACACGTCGCACACCGTTTCGGCGGCGAACGTGACCGGCAAGTCGTGCGCGGCGAGCCACGCGCGCCACGCCGAAAGGAACTCCGGCTTCTTGAGATAGACGATCGCGCGCACCGTGTCCCGCCAGCCGTAGCCGCGGCTCTCAAGGATCGCCAGCACGGCGTTCATCGTGCAGTCGATCTGTTTCTCGATGTCGCCCACGTACGCGACCTCGTGCGAGTTCGGCAGAATGGACGCCGTGCCGCTCACGAACAGGCGGCGCTTCGCGGGCGTGAACCATTCCGCCGCACGGCTGAAGCTGGACTTGTAGGCCATCGCAGGCGCCTGGAGGGGGGATTCCACGATTTCCGCGCGTACGCCGGCGCGCTTCGGCTTCATCGCGAACGCACCCGCCGTGATCGCCGCCCCGTCGAGGTTCGCGCTGCCGATGCCCGTCGAGGCTGGCAGAAACGTATCGAACACGTTGCGCGTCTCGAAGAACGCCGACCGCGCCGCGTTGAACTCGCCGTACCAGTCGCACACCTTGTCGATGTAGAGCCACGTGCGCACGACGTTCGCGAAGGTCATGCCCGTCTCCGCGAGAAGCCCCTCGATCTCCCGAAACACGGCGGCGGCCTGCTCGCCACGCGAAGCCGCGAGGTCTGGCGGCAACACGCCCGCCTGCAGGCAGTAGTCAGCATCATCGTCCGACCATGTGACGGCCGCAGGTCGGCCCGCGCGCGTCAACACGCGCAAGCCGTCGGACGGCATGAAATCGAGCGTCTGCGCGACGGGCGGGAACTCTCCTCCGGCGCGGCAAAGCCTGAATGTCGGCAGGCCCGTGCGCGCGTTGGCTGCCACCTCGTCCGGCGTTCCCCAGAGAAACTTGACCTTATCTGCTGCAGAATTCATGTCCGCAGTATAGCACATCTGCTCGTCGCCCGCAAATTGCAAAAGGGGGAAACGATATGCTACAATACATGCCATGAAAAATTTTCGTCTTCTTTTGATTGTCCTGACGTTCGGATCGTTCCCGCTTTCGGCCTGCGCGGAGGCGCGTGTACAGTCTGTCTACGACATGCCGCGCCTCTGGCCTCGCCATTGCCAGCTGCGGCAGGAACTAGTCGACGCCCTTCGCCGCGGCGACATTCAGACGATGGAGGCCACTTGCCGCGCCGCGTTGGAACTCATGCCTGCAGACGCCACATGGCGTTACAACCTCGCCTGCGCCCTCGCCTACCGCGAAAAGCCAGACCTCGCGCTCGCAGAGCTCGACAAGGCAATCGACTGTGGCTTCCGCAACGCCGACATGATCGCAAAGGATGGCGACCTTTCGCGCATCGCGAAGGATCCGCGCTTCGCCGAACTCGTCGCCAAGGCCCGTAGCCTCAACAAGAAGCCGGTCGACGGGCAGCCGGTCCGCAAGCCTGCCGTCGTTCCTGCTGGCGGACCGCTCACGCTCTCCGAGACGAACCTCGTCTGGAACTTCGATACCGGTGTCTTCGAGGCGCTTGTGGAGGTGGGCGAGCCGCGGCGTCCTTTGCCCGATCTGGCTGCCGGCTATTCAGCATCCAAACCCACCAGCCCCGAGAGGCCGTACGTAGCGGCCTGGCTCTCCGGAGGTTCAGGAGCAGGCAACACCGGCGACCTCTACGTGAACCGAGACGGCGGACATTCCCAGCTCGCCGTCAGCGACTTCCCGAACCTTACCGCTATCCATTACGATTCGCCCGCGCGGGCTCGCGGGCTCCACCTCGACATTCCCAACACGTTCTTCGGCAGCACCCCTGTGTTCGGCAACATCTCGCGAGGTCGCACGAAAGGCGCGTTCTGGCGCTCGATGGCGCGCAGTGTGTTCACAGATCCCGGTATCGCCACGCGCATGGATCTTTTCTATCGCAACAATCAGTTCTGGGTGTTGCCCGCCGTGAACGACGTCGGCAAGCCCGAGATCGGCGATGCCTTCCCCGCAAACGCCCCCTTCCAGCTCGTCTCGCTCGGCGCGTCCTGGAGCGACCAGCCGTTCATCCGCGCCGCCCTCGCCGCCTCCGCGTCGTTCCGCCGCCCGACCAAGCAGGCGTTGGTCCGTCGCCGCCTGCTGGCCCCGACGCTCCAATGGCTGCTCCGCCGTACGCAGAAAGGCGTTCGCACGGAAGATGACTACCTCTCGCCGCTCGCGCACCCGACCGCCTTCGACGCCAAGCGGCTCGATGCGGCCGAACTTGTAAAGCGCGCGCATGATCTCAAGATGGAAGAGATTCCGCCGATGGTCTCGCTCGCGCTGATCAATTCGCGGCTCTTTCCCATCAAGTTTCCAGAACCTGGCCGAGACTATCCCGACACGCTTTCCGAATTGCTTTTCAACACGACGAGCGCCATCTGCCTGATTCTCCGCGCGCCAGACGGCGAACGAACGTTCCTTCTGCGCGCGCAAACCGCGCCCGAGCATGACCCGAACGCCACCTTCGCCTGGCGCGTCGTCAACGGCCCCGCCGACGCGGTCAAGATCGCCGCCCCGTTCGGAGAGACGCTCAACGGCCCGGAAAACGGCTTCGTGCAGATTACGATCAATCGGCGGCACCTCACGAACCGTATCGATGTCGCCTGTTTCGCAAAGACGACCCACACCTCTTTCGGCGCGCCCGCCATCGTCTCCTTCTATCCCATTCCTCAAGAGAAGCGCACCTACCGGTCCGACGGCCAGATCGCCGCCATCGACTACACGAACCCAGATCGCGTCTATTCGGACCCCGCCATCGCCCTGCCACGCCACTGGACCGACACCTACGACTACTCGCCCGACGGCAAGCCGCTCGGCTTCACCCGCAGCTACAATGGCGAGGCTTCGGCCTCCTTCACGATCAAAGGCGAACGCATCGTCGAGCGCAACCCCGACGGTACTCCCAAGAGACTCGTTCGCATCAAATATACGCCGCGCGGCACGGGCGACGCGATTCAGCCCGTCGAACTCACCTACCTGGACGACGGCGACCCCTACGAAGCGACAAAATGAAATACGTCCTCGCGCCGCTCGCCGACTACACGAACGCAGCCTTCCGCAGACTCTGCCACGGCTTCGGAGCCGACCTCACTTACACGGAGATGGTCAGCGCCGCCGCCCTCGCGCACGGCTCTTCGCCCACGCGCCACCTGTTGGAGGTCTTGCCTGGCGAAGGTCCGGTCGCCTGTCAGCTGTTCGGACACATTCCAGACGAGCTGGCCTTCGCGGCGCGCGAGGTGACCGCCCTCAAGAGATTCGTCTCCATCGACCTCAACGCCGGTTGCCCGATGCCGCGCATCGTCCAGGGCGGCGACGGCGCGGCGATGATACGGAATCCGCAGGTTGTCCGCGACTGCCTGGCGGCCATCCGCGCTGAGACGAACCTGCCTGTCACGCTCAAGACGCGCCCCGGCCCGTCGCCCGACAAGGTCGTCATGTTCGAGCTTCTCGACGCCGCCGAATCGACCGGCTGCGCGGGACTGACCCTCCACGGCCGCTTCACCTCGCAGAAGCACGGCGGCGAAATCCACTACGACCTCATCGCCGAACTCGTCCGGCGCGCCAAGATTCCGATTACTGGAAACGGCAACGTCTACGACCGCTCGACGGCCGACCTGATGGCACTGACCGGCGTTTCCGCCATCATGATCGGGCGCGCCGCGCTCAAGAACCCGTGGCTCTTCGGAGACTTGAAGTCCGGCGGCGAAACTCCTTCCGGAGATGTCCTCGTTGCGCGCCAGAACGCCGTGTTCCAAGACCATGTCGCCAACCTGATCGAGCTTCACGCGCAGCTTTCGCGACGATTCCCAAACGACCATGTGCCCCCGCTCGGCGACTACCTGCTGGGATTCGTACGGACGCATCTCTTCCACTACTTCAGAGGCCGCCCCAACGTGGCCACGTTCCGCCGCCAGCTCAACGACATCCACACCCTTGCCGAACTCCAGTCCGCCGCCACGCCCTTTCTCAATCAGCATGCGACCGTTGAGTCTTGACTTCTTGCCCCTGCCTGAGCAATGCGGTCACTCTTCTTCCTCCATGCCGTAGATGCGGCGCTGGAGACTTTCAGGATTGCGCGTGAGCATGTATGCCGCACGTTCCGTGATGGCACCTGTGACCAGCAGCGAGGCAAGAGATTCCTCAATCGACCGCATGCCCACATCGCCTCCTGTCTCGATAGCTGAGGGTATCTGCGCCGTGCGCCCAGTCGCTATGAGGTTCGCGACTCCCGAAGTGTTGACCAAAACCTCCGTGACCGCATGACGACGAGTGCCGTCGGCGGAAGGCAGCAAATGCTGCGCCACGATGCCTCGAAGCACCATCGCCAACTGGTGTCGCACAGAAGACTGCTCGTCCGCCGGAAACACTGCGACGAGTCGTTCAATGGCGCCGACGCAATCGCCTGCGTGGAGCGTAGTAAAGACGAGGTGCCCCGTTTCGGATGCGCGCAAGGCGGTTCGTGCCGTCTCCATATCGCGCATCTCGCCGACAAGAATCACGTCCGGGTCCTGACGCATCGCTTCCACCAAGGCTTCGTTGAAGCCACGCGCATCGCGTCCGACCTGCCGCTGGTTGACGAGCGCGCGAGACGACTTATGTTCGAATTCAATCGGGTCTTCGATTGTCACGACGAAACATTCTCGCGCCATATTGATGTTGTTGATAAGCGTGGCAAGCGTCGTTGATTTACCGCTTCCGGTCGGCCCCGTAACGATAACAAGCCCATCGCGTTCCTGGCTGAAATCGGCGATGCGCGGTGGCAACCCAAGTTCGGACAACGACTTGAACGTGCCATCGAGACGACGCAACGCGACGGATGTGCGTCCTTGCTGCCGGAAAAGGTTGAAACGATAGCGTTGCCCGTCAGGGGCGGTCACGGCCCCGTCGATGGCGCCGTCACGAACAAGCGTCTTGCGCACAAGCTCCGTGCCGTCGGGGCATCCGAGCGGCAACGTGTACAATCCGAGTTCCATCGCGATTTCATCAACTGTACGCGCATCGAGAGGCTCAAAATCAGGACGAGGCGAAAGCCGGCCCTGCACGCGAAAGCGTGGCGGCTCGTCGACCGACAGATGTATGTCGCTCGCCCTGAACGCCGCGCAGTACGCGAAGAGGTTTTCAAGGGCGGGAATCATCGTTTCGCTCCCCCTCGGCGGATTATGAGGCTTCCCTGTTCCAGACGTTCGCGCAAGGCGGCGTCGTTCTGCCGCCGCTGCGAGCTATCCAAGGATTGCAGTCCCCGTTGCACGCCGTTCCGCGTGAATGTCCCGCCGAACGGAACGGACAGTATACGCGTCTCGCCGCCGCCGAAATCGCGAAAAAACACATCGTAGGCAAGCGCGGACGTCACGAGGTTCATCCGGCGTACGAAGTCGTAGAGATCCCTAAAGTCTTCACGGGACGGATCCAGCGTTTCCCCTTCGGCGAGGACGGGTACGCGCAACTCCCATCGTTTTCTGTTGGCCGGATTATAGTAGCAGTACGATCCCTTGGACAGCAAATAGGGGCTTCTCGCCACCTGACGGTTGAAATCCTCGATCGGGATTTCCTCGGCATTACCTTCAGCCTCAAGACGCGAGACACGAAGGCTTTGTCCAGGAGATGCAAATACCTCGTAAAGCACGATGCCCTTACGACCACCAGGCAGGAGGCAGGAGAACCAGGTTTCATGTGAGACTTTCGCAGGCAAGTCCGACGGCGGTGCCGCCGCAAGCAGGTCGAGCACTGCACCTTTGAATCGATCAAGTGCGGCCTGATAACGCTTGACGTTGGCCTGCTGGATGCGTAGCGCCTCGGCCTTCTGTTCTGCAAGTCGTCTTTTCTCTTCTTCTCGCCGCCGAGCCTCTTCCTCAGCGGCTCGCTTAGCCTCCATCTGAACCTTTCGCCGGGCTTCCTGTCGCGCAGCTTCCGCCTCCCGCTCTTTCTCGCGCGCGATCTGTACCGTTCGTTCGTGTTCTGCCTTCTGGCGTTCCTCCTCCATGTGCTGCCGATGTTTCAGATGCGAGAACCAGGCGACACCGGCAATAAGCGCAAGCAAGCCAATAATACGCAAAACATCCTGCAGCAACGAGATACGCGCGGCCTGCCGCCGGTTGCGGGCCACCGCTGCCTTGCGGGCGGCGATGAGCGCCGCAGGATCGACGCCATCGGAAGATGATTGGCCGTCCTGCGGCTGAATCTTCGGCTGCGAAAAGGAAGTCAGAGAATTCATAAGGCAATTATCGCACAATCCGCAGACCATGTCAAATGTTTGCAGACGACCTCTTTGCCGTCGTTTTTTATGGTTGTCCGGGGTGGATTCGAACCACCTCGAAGGGTATCAAAAACCCCTATGCTGCCATTACATCACCGGACAGTCTCGACGGCGACGGACCAAAGATCCTCCGCCTCAAGTTCTCTCGCGATTCGGCCGGCCTCCGCCGCGTCGCGCGCGATCCCAAAGACCGTCGCGCCGCTGCCGCTCATCGACGCGCCCAGGCATCCGGCCGCTTCCAGCCGCTGCCGAGCTGCTTCTATCTCCGGATACAACCGCGTCGCCGTCGTCTCCAGATCGTTCTGGAGCGCCCGCGCCACGGCCGCGCCGTCGCCAGCCTGCATCGCAAGGCGCATATTATAGAGTATTTCGGGGCGGTTCGGCAAGGGGGTATCGAACGCCTTGAAGATTTCAGGCGTGGAACAGAACACACCCGGATTCGCCAACACAAGATGAAAGCCATCCTGTCGCGCGTCTCGCGTCTCGCAGCCATCCAGCCAATCCACCCGCTCGCCGCGGCCTTCCATGAGGACGGTCCCGCCGAGGACGAGCGCAGGAACGTCGCTCCCGATCCCCGCGCCAAGCGTCGCCAGTTCCTTTCGGGGCATGCCCAGCCCCCACATCTCGTTGAGGCCGTTCATAACCGCCGCCGCGTCGGCCGAGCCGCCGCCCAGCCCGCCACCTACGGGAATGCGCTTCTCAAGGGTGATTGTAACCCCGTCATTCTTCCCGCTTACGCGCTGCATAAGCCGCGCCGCCCGCACCGCCAAGTTGTCCTCAGTCTCGACAGTTGTGTCTCGCGTCCCGCCGGTAGGGTCACGCGTCCCGCGTGACCGCCACGGTAGGGCGGTCGCCCCGCGACCGCCGCACCAATCCATCACCAGCGTCACCTCATCCGCCGGTTCCAGGGTCACCTCGTCCGCCAGCGAAACCGGCACGACCGCCGACCGCAGGTCGTGGTACCCGTCCGGGCGCACGCCCAGCACCTCAAGGGTGAAGTTGACCTTCGCGTGTGCGGCGATCGTCATGCGTCGCCCCTCACTCCACCGGGAACATGGAAACGCGGAGCTTCGTGCAGCCGTAGGGCACGAGCTTGAGCGGCTTTCCGGCGGCATCCTTCGCCACCAGCTTCACGGGTGCGTCGAGCGGCCAGTCCCACACGGCCGGCATCGCCTTGCGCGTCACCTGCGCGCCCGGCACGGACGCCGGATCGAGAACCGGCTCCGTCGCGTCGCCGACGATCGTGTTGTCGTCCTTCGCCGGATACGCATACGCCATCAGGAGCGGCCCGAGCGACACGACCGCGCGCCGCCGTCCCATGTCGTTCATGTCCCGCACGATCTCCACGCGCGGTTCCATCGGGAACGCGAGGCGCACCACGTCGCCCTTCTTCCATTCGCGCGCGAGCCGCGCGAAGCCACGCTCGGCCTTCGCCGCGACGGGTTTCCCGTTCAACTCGATGGAGGGGTTCTCGCACCAGCCCGGCAGACGAACCAGGAGCGGAAACGACGCCGCAGGTGCCTCGTCCACCACGATCTCCACCGTCTCGGAGAAGGGATAGTCCGTCTTCTCCGTAAACGCCGCACGCCCGCCCGCGAGCTTCGTCTCGAACGTGCAGGGGCCGTACGCCGTCGCCGCCACGCCGTCCTCCGTCTTCATCCACATCGCCTGGATGTAGTTCGGCAGCACCTTGTTGAGCGCCGCCACGCAGCAGAGCGGCCATTGCTTCGACTCGCGGTACTCGCACTGGCTGTCGTACGGACACGACAGTCCCTTCGCCTCGCCCGGCAATCCCGCGCGGTTCGGCAGCTGGAAGTAGACGTGCCGCCTGAAGTCGCGCGAGACGCACGCCGGCGCCGCGTTGAACTGCACGCGCTCCACGTCGTCGCCCCACTTCCCGTCGCCCGTTCCTGCGAGGATGTTGATGCGCGTGAACGTCTCGGCGGCCACGTCGCACGTCTCCGTGCCGCGCTTCGCCCCGGACCAGCCCCACTCCTCGTCCATCATCGTCAGGCCGTACGGCTGGCGGCAGTTCTTGTCGAGGAACGCGTACCACGCCAGCACCGCGTCGCGCAGGCTCGCGTCGCCCGTGAGCTGCCACGCGCGCCACACGCTGAGCAGCTGCTCGGCACAGAACACGCCGTGGCGCGTGGGCATCTTGAGGGCGTTCTGCGCCGCACGGCGCGTCCAGAGCGTCTCCGGCAGCCACGGCGCGGGCGGCTTCGCGTACTGCGACGTCTCCTTCAGCATCTTGGCGGCGATTTCCGCGCAGGCGCGTACCTTGCCGCTTCCCGTCACGCGCGCCACCTCCACGCATCCGCTCTCGAACGTCGCGCTACCGCCCATGCGCCGCGCGATCTCCTCGTTCGCGAACGCCCACTCCATCGCCCGCTTCGCGCGCACGTCGCCCGTCGCCTCGTAGAACGCCGC
>CAMNLN010000134.1 GCA_946543025.1 uncultured Verrucomicrobiota bacterium | reverse complement strand
CACAACTATCGCGCGAAGCAGACACTGTGGGCGATCAACCGATTCGGCAACGACGGAAACCAGCTCGGGATCGGCATCGGGCCGCAGGTCGGCGGAAATACCGCGGCGACGGACTGGACATTCGAGGAGAATGCCGGGGGGTGGACGCGGCGCAAGCTCTATGTCCTCGTGCGTCTCGGCAAGCCGGATTATGCGGGCCTCTCCGCTCAGGACAAGACCGCCATTGTGCAGAAGTACGGCTCCGAGCAGGTTGTCGGGACGGTTCCTTCGGCCGATCTGGCCGGCTTCGAGCTTGTCGCAGCAACGGATTTGGGCGCGAATATGTCGATCTCCTATCAAGACTACTGTACGCTTAACATGTACCTGATTGCCGACAACCGCAAGGTCTTCAAGCTGTCGGGACGCAGCCTTGACCGGATCGGCTACTACATGCTTCTGAAGAAGCCGGGTGAGGATCCGGTCTGGGTCTGGACGGCGATGGATGCGTTCACGCAGGACGTCGATCAGCTTGCCATTCCCACGGGCGGATACTTCATCAAGGAGAAAGTCGCCAACCTGACCGTACGTTCAAACTCCCCCGCCGTGACGCCCGGCGACTACCCGGCTGGCGGCATCGTCGAGTTCTGGGCGTCGAATTACGCTCCGGACACGACCTTTGGTGACGTCGGCGGGTCCGGACTTGCCTTCGACTGGGATGACAGCGGGTACGACACGGCGGCGGGCGGCCATGGTTCGATGCAGGTCCACAATGCCGGGAAGGGCGAGACCCTGTGGTCCATCACGAAGTTCAACGCCGGGAACAATAGTCAGATCGGCATCGGCATCGGCAACGATCCCAATGGCAACGGACACACGGACTACACGTACACCGCGAACGGCGGCGACTACGAGGTCCGCCAGCTCTACATCTACGTGAAGCCAGGTGCGCCGGTGATCCGCAAGGCTCGGATCGGCACCGACGGACGCACCGTGACGGTCTCCCTGTCGGAGGACTTCGCGCTGAACGGACAGAGCCAGACGCAGGTCCTTTTCGACGGACTGCCGGTTTCGGGCGTGCGCGCACTTCGTTCGGACAGCCTGACCTTCACCCGTCCCGACCTGGTCGCCGGCACGGTGCACACGGTGACGCTGCGTCAGGTCCGGACGTCTGCGGGCATCGTTCCCGAACTTGCGGCCGCCGTGACGGTGCCCGCGGCCCTGACGCTGCCGGAGGGAGTCGTGGCCAACGTCGGCGAGGTCTCGGACTATCGTCCTGTCCTCGGATTCACCTTTGCCGAGGTGAAGGACCTGTATGCCTCCTCTTTCGCCGGAGGCGTCGACTACGACCTTGACGAGCGCGACCATGTCGGTCCGTTCGACCGCGTGGCGTACTGCGTGTCGTTCACGGAGAAGGGAACGGGCAAGTCGTGCTGGACCTGGGTGTCGATGGATGCGTTCACAAGCGATCCGTACCAGCTCGGCATTCCGTACTACGGCAGCGGCATCTACTGGCAGCGGCAGGTGACAAACATGAACGTCTGGGGCACGACCGTCAGTAACGCCAAGCTGACAACGGGAACGGGCCTTAGGGGCAATCTCGAGTTCTGGTCATCCAACTACGCCTACGGAACAGGCCTTCCGGATATCGGCGGAAACGGGGGTGCCTTTGACTTCAATGATATACCTGTCGCCGATCCCCTCGTCAACGGTTATGGCTCGATGCAGGTGCATTGCTGGGAAAATGCCGAGACGGTGTTCGCCATCAACCGCTTCGGTGGCCGAAATAACGGCTGGCTCGATTTCGGCATCGGGACGTTCACGGACGACGCCAGCCGCGCGGACTGGACGGCCCTCCAGCACGCCCAGTATTGGACGGATCACAAGCTCTATGTCTTCGTCCGTCCGAAGGCGGTCGTTCCGTCGGAGTACGGCGAGCCGCTGATGTTCTTCGCGCAGCCGATCAGCCGGCGCGGAAAGATACATCAGACGGTCCGTTTCGTCGCGAGCGCAGAAGGCGCGACGTCGTACCAGTGGTACAAGGACGGCGCGCCGATTCCGGAGGCGACCGGTCCGGTGCTGGAGCTGACGAATCTCGGGACGGGCGATGCAGGCTCCTACAAAGTCCTGGCGATCGGTCCGGCGAGTGCGACGTTCAGCGATGCCGCGACCCTGACCGTGATCGGCGGGTTTGCGATGGTCGTTCGTTGATGGACGTTTGACGGTGGCGTGAAGGATTCGGAGGAGATAAAGCGATGAAGAGGATCGTTCTGTCGTTGGGTGCCTGTGTGATGGGGGCTGCGGCCCTGGGTGTTGAGAATCCGCTTCCCAAGTGGGCGCTCGGAGGTTTCGAGCGTCCCGCGGGCGTGAATCCCGTCATCAAGCCGAATGCGGCGACGGAGTTCCCGTGTCCGATGCAGAAGCGTCCGATCAAGTGGGAGGAGAGCGACACCTTCAATCCCGCAGCTGCGGTCTACGACGGGAAGATCCACGTCCTCTACCGCGCCGAGGACAATACGGCCCAGGGCGTCGGCAGCCGCACGTCGCGCATCGGACTCGCGGTGTCCGAGGACGGCGTCACGATGGCGCGCGAGCCGAAGCCGGTCCTCTTCCCCGGCGGGGACGATCAGGAGATGTTCGACTGTCCCGGCGGCTGCGAAGACCCGCGTGTCGCCGTGACGGAGGACGGACTCTACGTCATGACCTACACGTCCTGGAACCGTCGGTGTCCGCGTCTTTGCATCGCGACGTCGCGCGATCTCCGTCACTGGACGAAGCACGGCCCTGCCTTCGCGAAGGCGCAGAACGGACGCTTCCTCAACATGGGGTGCAAGTCGGGCGCGATCGTCACCGAACCGTCCGCGAAGGATCCCTCGCGCTACGTCATCGCCAAGGTCCACGGCAAGTACCTAATGTACTGGGGCGAGGCGGCGATCGATGCGGCGACGAGCGACGACCTCGTCAACTGGAATCCCGTCACCAAGCAGGACGGTTCGCTGCGCGAGCTCGTGAAGCCGCGTCCCGGCTTCTTCGACTCGGTCCTCACCGAGGTCGGTCCGGCCGCAATCAAGACGCAGTACGGCATCGTCGTTCTCTACAACGGCCGCAACGGACACGGGGACATCGCCGACAAGCGCTACGGTCAGGGCACCTACTGCGGCGGACAGGTCCTCTTCGACAACCGCGATCCCTACATGCCGGCGGCACGCCTTGACGAGCCGTACTTCCGTCCCCTCGCAGACTTCGAGCGCAAGGGCCAGTACGCGGAAGGTACGGTCTTCACCGAGGGCCTCGTCTTCTACAAGGAGAAGTGGTACATGTACTACGGCTGCGCCGACTCGCTCGTGGGCGTCGCGGTGTGGGATCCGAAGAAGGGCAACCGCTGCGGCGATCCGCTGCCGCCTGCGAAATGAATCTCGTCGGAACGCGTTGATGATCAAGGATGAAAGGTTGGTTTCTGTTGATGATGTCCTCCGGTATTCTGCCCTCCGTTCCCGCCGCGCCCGTCGACTGGGTCGATCCGTTCATCGGGACGGGCGGAGACGGGCACACCACCCCTGCCGCCGCGTATCCGATGGGACTTGTGCAGGCGGGACCCGATACCGGAATCGGCGACTTCCAGCACTGCGCCGGATACAAGTACGAGGACGCGCGCGTCCGCGGCTTCTCCCAGACGCATCTGAGCGGCACGGGCTGCGCGAGCCTCGGCGACATTCGGCTGGTCCCGCTCGGGGACGAGAGGCAGCCGGTGGATCAGGTGCTGAAAGAGGGGCTGGTTCATGACCGCACCTCCGAAAAGGCCGTTCCGGGATACTATGCCGTCAGGCTGGAGGGCGATGTCGCCGTTGAGGTCACGGCTGCGCCGCATGCGTCGCTCTACCGCTTCACGTTCGGCGGACAAGGCGTCAAGCGTCTCGTCGTCGACACGCAGTGGGGCCTCGTGAGCGAAGCCTGGCAGGCGAAGCACGTTTTGTCAAGCGCCGTGAAGGTCGAGGGGCTGACTGGCCTTTCAGGTCAGATCCATGCGAAGCACTGGGTCGAACGGGAGTATGGTTTTACGCTTGTCTTCGACCGTCCGTGCACTGGCGTGACGGAGCTGCCGCGAAAAAAGGGCGAACAGGCGCCGCGCTTTGTGTTCGACTTCGAGATGGCGCCGGGTGAAACGCTTATGGTCAAGGTCGGCCTGTCGTCCGGGTGTGGAGAAAATCCCAGGGGGCTCGATCTTCCGGAGCGCGCGAAGGCAAACCTGGCGGCGGAGATCCCCGCATGGGATTTCGACGGCGTGAAGGCCGCGGTGCGCACGGCGTGGAACGAGGTTCTGGCGGGGGCGTCGGTCGAGGGAACGGATGCCGAGCGCACGGCCTGGTACACCGCGCTCTATCACCTCTACTTCCAGCCGAGCAACATCGCCGACGCGGGCGCGAAGCCGCTCTATTCGACGTTCTCCTGCTGGGATACGTTCCGCGCGGCGGGTCCGCTCTACACGATCCTTTCGCCGGACCGTGCGCGCACGTTCGTGGAGGCGATGCTCGATCAGGGCAAGGTGACGGGCTTCCTGCCGGTCTGGACGCTGTGGGGACGCGACAACCAGTGCATGATCGGCACGCATTCCGTCCCGATGATCGTCGATGCGTACCTGAAGGGCGCGTGGAAAGGCGATGCCGAAGCGGCGTTTCAGCAGATCAAGGAGTCGCTGACGCAGAAGCACGAAAGCCGCCGGAAGGAGGACTGGGAGCTTTACGACCAGTACGGTTACTATCCCTGCGACCTCATCCGCGGCGAGTCCGTCTCGCGGACGTTGGAATGCGCCTATGACGACTGGTGCGCGTCGCTGATGGCAGAGAAGCTCGGGCATGCCGAGGATGCGGCATTCTTCAAGAAGCGCGCAGGCTATTGGAAGAACGTGTTCGATCCGTCGATCCAGATGATGCGCGGCAAGGACACGAAGGGCAACTGGCGCGAACCGTTCAATCCGTTCGCCATCGGTGCGGGCGCGATGTCCGACAACGACTTCACGGAAGGCAATTCCTACCAGTACTCGTGGCACGTGCTCCATGATGCGAAGACGCTCATCGGCATGATGGGCGGAAACGAAAAGTTCGTTGCCAAGCTCGACGACCTCTTCGAGCTGCCGTCCGAAGCCGAGGGACAGGGATGGGAGGAGGACTGCACCGGGTTCATCGGACAGTACATCCACGGCAACGAGCCGAGTCATCACGTCGCCTACTTCTACACGCTCGCGGGCCATCCCGAGAAGACGGCCGAGCGCGTGCGGGAGGTGCTGGACAAGTTCTACGCACCGCGTCCCGACGGACTCTGCGGCAACGACGACTGCGGACAGATGAGCGCGTGGTACCTCTTCTCGCTGATGGGCTTCTATCCGTTCGACCCGTGCGGCGGCGAGTACGTGATCGGCGCACCGCAAGTGTCCAAGGTGACGCTGCGCGTCCCTTCCGGCTCATTCACTGTCATTGCCCGCAACCTCTCGCGGGAGAACAAGTACGTGAAGTCCGTGACGCTGAACGGCAGGCCGGTCTCCGATTGGAAGATCAGGCATGACGACATTCTGCGGGGCGGCGTTCTGGAGTTTGCGATGCAGGCGACGCCTGCCAAGGAGGAACAATGAGCATGCGCATGTCGAGGTTGTCTGTCGCGCTGGTCTTTGCCTGCTGTTCGGCGGCTGCGGGTCCGGTCGCCGTCCATTCCGACATGCTCATCTGGGATTACGACGCCACGTCGTCATTTGCCGTCGTCGAATGAACGCGTGTAACTTGAGACAAAACCGAAGAGAAACGATGATGAAGAACATATTCTGTCTGCTGGCGGCCGGCCTGGCCTTGAGTGCGTCCGCAAAGGACCCCGTCGATTACGTCAACACGTCCATCGGGACGATCAGCCATCTGCTGGTGCCGTGTTTCCGCACGGTGCAGCTGCCGAATGCGATGTTCCGGTTCATTCCGCCGGAGCACGACTTCACGCAGGACCGCGTGGGGCCGCTCGCGCTGCAGCGCCCGGGGCACCGTGCCGGCGGCGTTGCGGGGTGCTATCCGTATTCGGGACCGAAGAAGGACCTCTTCGCGCCATGGACCTCGACATGGGACCAGGAGCATGCGACGCCGTATGCGTATGACGTCGTCTTCGACACCTGGGATGTCCGCTTCGAACTCGTCCCCGCCGTGCGCGGTGCGCTCGCGACCTTTACCTTCCGGCGTCCCGACGAGGTCCATGCCGTCGTCCTGCGCGAAGACGAGATCACGGTTTCCGAAGATGGGCAGTCCGTCGTGATGAAGGGTGGTTTCGACGGCACTCCCGTGCATTTCGCGGGTGCGTTCGACGTGCGCCCCGTGTCCGTCGAACGCCAGGGCGGTCAGACGGCCTTCGTCTTCGCGCCCGAGGTGAAGTCCGTCAAGTTCCGCTACGCAATCTCCTACATCGACGCGAAGCAGGCCGAGGCGAATCTCGCGGCGTATGTGCCGGATTGGAATGCGCAGGCGCTGGCCGATGCCGGACGCAAGGCGTGGAACGCCAAGCTCGGCAAGATCGAGGTCGAGGGCGGGACCGAGGACGAGCGGTCCGTCTTCTACTCCGCGCTCTGGCGCACGTACGAGCGCATGGTCGACATCACAGAGGACGGACGCTATCGCGGGTGGGACCGCCAGGTGCACGGGACGGACGGCATCGACCAGTACGTGGACGACTGGATCTGGGATTCCTACCGCGCGCATCATCCGCTCATGGTGATCCTCGAGCCGACGGCGGAATCGGCGAAGCTGACGAGCTACCTGCGCCTCGCGGCGCAGAACCGCGAAGGCTGGGTGCCGACGTTCCCCGAGCTGTCGCACGACAGCAACCGCATGGTCAACCACCACGCGGCGATCGCGTTCCTCGACGCCTGGGCGAAGGGCGTGCGCGGATTCGACCTGAAGGCCGCCTACGCGGCGCTCGACCACACCGAGCGCACGGAGTCGCTCGTGCCGTGGCATTGCGGCCCGTGGACGGAACTCGACCGATTCATGGACGAGCACGGCTACTTCCCGGCGCTCGCGAAAGGGGAGCAGGAGACGTGCAAGGCCGTCGGCTGGGAGCGGCGTCAGGCCGTTTCCGTCACGCAGGGCGCGAGCTACGACGCCTGGGCGCTTGCTCGGATGGCGCGCGAGGTCGGGGACAGGGAGGGCGAGGCGTATTATCGCAGGCGGGCGCAGAACTACCGCAATCTCTGGGATCCCGAAACGCGCTTCTTCCGTCCGAAGGACGCGACGGGCGCTTTCGTCACGCCGTTCGATCCGATCCGCTGCGGCGGCTACGGTGCGCGCAACTACTTCACGGAGAACAACGCCTGGACGTACATCTGGGACGTGCAGCATGATTTGCGCGGACTGCGTGAGCTGCTCGGCGGCGCCAAGGGGATGGAGCGGCGGCTCGACGAGATGTTCAACACGGGCGTCGGCTGCCGGTGGGACCACGTGCAGGCGATGCCGGACGGATCGACCGGTCTCATGGGAAACTTCTCGATGGCGAACGAGCCGTCCTTCCACATCCCGTACCTTTACAATCTCGCGGGACGGCCGCACAAGACGCAGAAGCTCGTCCGCAAGACGCTCGAGGCGTGGTTCCGCAACGACCGCATGGGCATGTGCGGCGACGAGGACGGGGGCGGCATGTGCGCCTATGCCGTATTTTCGATGATGGGCTTCTATCCTGTGACGCCAGGCCTGCCGAGGTACGAGATCGGCTCGCCCGTGTTCAACAAGGTGACGATCCATCTCGAGAACGGAAAGGACTTCGTCGTGTCCGCGCCCGGCG
Organism: uncultured Verrucomicrobiota bacterium; assembly: GCA_946543025.1. Classification (GTDB taxonomy): domain Bacteria; phylum Verrucomicrobiota; class Kiritimatiellia; order RFP12; family UBA1067; genus RUG572. The sequence continues at coordinate 1,061 of CAMNLN010000134.1, read as the reverse complement.
CGTCGTATGAGGCGAAGTACTGGACGAAGGGATCGGTCGGCGGACATCTCCTGGGCGGAACGTGGTTCCGTCATGAGGACATTCTGGCGGGGCGGACGCTGCAGCTCGAGATGACTGATCACCCTGTCGCCGAGGCGGGGCCGGTGATCACGGTCGGTCCGGCGGACGATCCCGAGCTCGATGCCTGGGCGGAGGAGACGCTGCTGCCGACGCTGAAGGCCTGGTATCCGCGGATTTCCGAGATGTATGCCTCGCCCGAGTTCCGTCCGCTTACGCGCATCCATCTCCGTTTCCGTACGGACATGGGCGGTATCCCGGCATGGGCGGCGGGAGACGAGATCTGCCTCAACAAGGCGTGGATCAAGAGCCAGCTGGAGGGCGAGTCCCTCGGATCGACGATTCACGAGCTCACGCATGTCGTCCAGCAGTATCCGGGCGGTGCGCCCGGCTGGTTTCAGGAAGGGTTTGCGGACTACGTACGCTGGTATCAGTTCGAGCCGGAGAAGCACGGGTGCGTGATTCTCGACTGGGACGATCCGACGGTGAAGTACGACGCTTCCTACCGCGTGTCGGCGAATTTTCTCGACTGGGTGGCGCGCACGTACGGACTCGACGTGCTCAAGGAAGTGAACGCCGCGTGCCGGGCGCGCCGCTATCGCGATACGCTTTGGCAGGAACTGACGGGCGCGACGCTCGGCGAGCTGGACGGAGCGTGGAAGGACCAGGGAAAGAAAGGGGAACGCAAATGAAGAAGGCCCTGCTGTGGGGATTGGGAGGGTCGTATAGATTTGAGAAGGACTGATTTAGTGGCGGTTAGTGTCGGATTGGCGTTGGATAGAAGCGCGGTTGCGGCCGCAAGTAGTTAAGCGAGCCGACAATAAGTCTGCGAGCGAGGTTGCCAGAAATAAAGCCATGCGTAGGAAGTAAAGCCAGCACGAGACAACACGGAACAGCTGCGAGCATCGCTGATGTCAGTATTGCCTTTTTCCCCCGAAAATGAGATAATTTTTGCCCTATGCGAATAGCGATAATAGGCAAAGGGCTGATCGGAGGGTCGTTCG
>CAMNLN010000133.1 GCA_946543025.1 uncultured Verrucomicrobiota bacterium | reverse complement strand
GCTGTCGATGGCGTGTCCGTCAGCATGCTCGGCGTACACGTGCTCCACGCCGTACTTGGTCATCAGCGCGTCCGCCGCGCGCGCGAACGAGACGCCCGTCCAGCCATGCGGACGCGGGCGCCCCTTCGTGCCGATGACGTGCTTTTTCTCGGGCGAGCAGTCGGACTTCCCGTGCATGATGAAGACGGGTGTGCCGAACAGCGAGCGGAAGTCCGCCTGGCACCACGCGCCCGCGCTCAGCCACGCGCCCGCCAGCCTGTCGGGCATGAGCTGCGCGAGGTGGTAGGCGCCGAATCCGCCCATCGAATGGCCGCCGAGGAAAACGCGGTCGCGGTCGATCTTGAACTTTCTGCTCGCGGCGTCGATGGCGGCCTCGATGTACTTCACGCCGCCCGGCTGGCACCAGCGCGAATTCTTCTTCGGCGCGTCCTTCGCGACGGGAGGCGCGGAGGGCGCGGCCACGATGAACGGCGCGTCGTGGAGCGTCGGCATCATCGTACCCGTCTTCAGGCCGAGATACCTTTCGGGCGAGGTGTCGGGCGACCGGCTGTTCCCGCCGTGCATGAAGACGAGCAACGGCGCGGGCTTCGAGAGGTCAAGTCCCTTCGGCACGAAGTAGTAGATCCGCCCCGTGTCCGAACCGGGGAACGGCGCGTCGTACGTGAGCGACGGCTCTTTCGTGACCGCGAAACAAGCCGCGGCGCAAGAGAACACGGCGGCAATTGCATGACTTTTCATCCGCAATTCCTGGTCTGAAGGATTCGCCGGTCTCGTCTTTCATGGATTCTGCGGCCCAAGCCAAGCGGCTTGGACACCAACCGCAGGACACGATGTCTCGTCGACGAAACAGGTACGCCAATTATGCCAAAACTTTCACCTGCGCGCAACCCTCCGCACAAGTTCCCTTGCTTGGGAAGAAACGAACCCAGGCGACCGGTGATTTTCCGCCTTGCATTTCGCGCCGCGTACGCCGTAGGCGATCCACGCTCGCACTCACACGGGTTCGAACGCGAAAATGTGCACCGTCGCGCTGCCGTAGGTGTTCTCCTTCAGCTCGCTCCCCCACGTGGAGAGCGGCATCAGGCGGATGCCGAGGCATTCGCGGCCGATCTTCCCGCGCACGAGACGCTGGTGGTTTTCCTTCGTCTCGAACGCCGTCGTCCACGCGCCGTCCGTCCCCTTCACGTCCACGCGGAAATGCTTCAGCACCGTGCGCGGAAAGGTAAATGACGTGTTGTTGTAACCGAGTCCCCTGAAGAGCGGCATGGGAATCGTCAGCAGGTCGGGATGTCCGTCGATGTGCTCGCGGTCGAGGTCGCTGTCCGTCACGAGGCGGAAGCCATTCACGAACGTGGGCTTCGCGAACGTGTAGGTGATCGCCTGGTTCGTCTTGCCGAAGTAGCCGTTGTCCTTGCCCCAGATGCGGCGGTCGACGCCGTTGAGGAGGTCGCTCGCGTCGCCGTAGTCCGCCGTGAGCGTGGCGGCCTTGGCGAGCGGCGAGACCTCGCGCTTGAAGTGCGGAAGGAAGCAGTCGTCGTCCATCAGCCTTCTCTGAAGCTCCTTGAGGAGTTTCTTGTCCGTGTAGACGCCGCGCGGCGTCACGCCCTTCTCCACGGCAAGCGCGGCGGCCGTGCCTACGGCCTGGCCCATGATGCCGATCGTACCCATCACGCGCGCGGAGGCGAACGCGGTATGCGTGGCGGAGAGGTTGCGTCCGGCGAACATCAGGTTCTCGACGTCGCGCGAATAGAGGCACCGATACGGGATCGCATACGGCTCCGTGAGGCGGCGCTTCTGCAGATGCGCGCCGCCCTTGGACTTCAGCCAGAAGCCGCCGGGAAGATGGTTGTCGATCTGCCAGCCGCCGTAGGCCACCGTGTCCTCGAAGCGCTTGCCGCCATTCTCCACGTCCTGCTGCGTGAGCGTGTAGTCGCCCACGTAGCGGCGGCTCTCGCGCTTGCCCGGCAGGAAGCCGAGCCAGTCCAGCTCCCAGTTGTCCGCGCCATGCTCGCCGTGGTTCTTCATGTGATCCCAGACGCCGAACGCGATCTTCAGCAGCTCGTCGCGCAACTTCTCCGCGTCTCCGATCGTGTCGGCCATGCCGCCGAGCTCGATCCAGTAGAAATTGGTATGCGGCTTCAGGAGGCACTCGTGCGGCTTGTGGTTGAGAGCCTCGTCGTCCGGAAAGTCGTACGCCCAGTCCGGCGGCGTGAAGGACACCTTGTGGTCGGTCTCGCGCGCCTGGATGAGGAGGCTGGACCCCATCGTCCGCCGGTCGGCGTTCTCGATGCCGAACTCCTCGCCAAACTCGCTCTTCGCCTCGCGCCCGATGCGGTACGACGCGCCCGTGAGCGGCGCGAGGATCGAGTCGCCAGAACAGTCGGCGAATATCTTCGCCTTCACCGTGTGGCGCTGGTAGGTGGTGAGCTGGAAGCCGGTCACGGACTCGATTCGGGCCCCATCCATCTTCACCTCGCAGCACGCGCAGTTGAGGATGAGGTCGACGTTCGGCTCGAAGCGCACCTTCTCGTAGAGGATGGCGTCCCAGATCGACCAGTTGCGCGACGGGTTGCGCGCCATGTTGTCGAGGGCGATCTCCTCCATGATGCCTGTTTCCTGAAGGTTCCTGACGCGCGTCCCCGCCCCGCAGATCCACATGCGGATCTCGCTCGACGCGTTGCCTCCCAGCACAGGCCTGTCCTGCATGAGCGCCACCTTCGCGCCGCGTCGCGCCGCCGCGATTGCCGTCAGCAGGCCGCCCATGCCGCCGCCCACCACGCAGACGTCCGCCTCGTGAACGACCTCCTGCAGCTTGCCTGGAGCCGTCCGTCCTTTTGCCATTTCAGGCAATACGAGCGTCGTGCCCTCTGCACGGGCGCCACCGCCCGCCGCCCCCGCGAACGCAGCCAGCGAGACGCCCTTCAGGAAGCTCCTGCGATTGAAGTCCATCGTATCGCCCTTTCTATTCGAACAACATGCTCCAGAGCGCGGAGGTGCCCCACAGCTCGTCGCGCGAAACGCGCACGAGGAACTTGTCGTCATGCCCCTCGCGCCAGCTCATGAGGCCCATCCCATCGCCGCGTACGCGCCGCAGGAGGCGCACGCCCATCTGCATCTTCGCGGACTCCAGCGGCATCAGCGTGGCGGCGATCCGCGGCAGATAGAGACGCAGCACGGTTGTCGGCGAGCAGAACATCACGTTCGCCGCCGGACTTCTCGCCGCCTCCGGGAGTATCTTCTGCAGCCGAGCGTTCGGATGCGGCGCCGGCCCTTTCACGCCGTTCAGGAAGTAGGTGGAATATCCCTGCGCACGAATGAACGCGAGCGACTTCCTGACAAAGGCGGAAACCTCCGGCCCGGCAAAGGAAAAGACATCGGCCGAGCGCATATCGTCGGGCGATGACGTCACGCCGAAAAGCGGCGCGTACGCCGGCACGTGCTTGAACGACAACGCTCCGGGCGGCAGCGGCAGGCGCACACCCGCCGCCCGCACCGTCCCGCGCAATTCGAGCCCCGCCGGCGTCATGCGCACCGAAATCTCGGCACCCGCGCAGGCGTCCGACTGGAAGACGGCGCGCGCGCCAGCGGCGTCCATGCGGATGAAGGCCAGGTTGCCGTTGAGCGGGCGGCGCAGCGCACCGGCCGCCGCCGAATGGACATGCTCCGCCATCGCAGGCGACGGCGCGAGGGCGGCCCATTGACCGTCCGACGACCAGTGCGCCCAGAGCGTCCGCCGCGAATGCGGCCCAGGGGGCACGCGCAACGTACCGTTCTTCTCCGGCTTCGCGTCCGGATGGCGCTTCATGAACGCCGCGCGGCCGATCGTGGCCGGATAGAGGACAGCCCAACGCTTCGCGCGCTCAAGCTCGGAATCCTTCGCCTTGCGCGAGGCCGTGATCCGCGCGATGAGCTGCGCGTCCACGTAGCACACCGCCACGCCCGGCGCACCGCGCCGCATCGGACCGAAAAGCTGCGCCGCCCCCTGATGGCGGATCTTCTGCGGAAGCGTCTGCGTCAGCAATGGATCAGACGTGCCGCTGCCGATCGAGGCCACTTGGGCGGCAATCACCTGAAGGTCCGTGAACGTGACGGTGCCCGCGGGGCTGAACGCCGCCGAGACATGCAGCGTGGCAAGCGCCATGCAAAGCAAAAACGAAAGTTTTTTCATGCGAACAGTATACCATATCCTGTATCGTATTGGGCGTCCGTCCAATCACTTGTTGCGAAAGTCTTCGTCTGCCAGGCTGTTGAATCGCTTGATCAAATCGATTTCCTTCGGATCATAGGGTCGGTGAGACGGACGGAAGAGGTCATGGAACCACTTCGTCATGTCGTACTGCTTTCCGCCGCCACGCTCGATTTCCTTCCACATCCCTTCCCAAGGTTCGTACGTCTGGTACTTGCCGGCCACAAGCCCCCAGTTCACCGCGCCAACCTTTTCAATGTAAAAGAGCGGATAGCAATCCATCACGTTGCATCCCCTGATGCGGGCAAGCCATTCCGTGTTTACGAGCGGCCGGCCGTAGAAGCGGCGCAAGTCGCGGATGAGCTTCACCTGCGTCTCGTACGGCTGATAGCTGTGGTAGCTGATAATGTCGGAAAGTTCGCCGGCGAGCTTCTGCACGGCCTCCTTCTCGGCGCGCGCAGGCGACACCTTGGTTCCCGGCAGGAACCCCATTCCGTAACGGTCGCTCCACACGTCCGCCGCAAGCGGCTGGTCGGGGTCGATCTCCCAGCATATCTCGAAGAGCTTGCGCATGTGCGCCAAAGTCAGCTTGCCGCGGTTGTTGTTTCCAGGTTCGTTCCAGAGGTTCCAGAAGGCGATGCGCCGATCGGTACGGTACTTCGCCACGATCTCACGGCACATGTCGTAGAACTTCGGATTCAGTTCCGGGTCGTCTAGCACCGTATAGCCCACGGCGTTTGGCAAGGATCCGTGCTGCGACACCTTGCGTCCGCCGTGGTACCCCCAGTCGTTCGGCTGCGGTCCGGGCGCCGGCAACTTCCAGTACTCCTTCGGACGCGAGCAGTCGTTGCCAAGCAGCACGATGGCGCGGATTTTGTGGTTGTCCAGCATCTTCAGCCAGCGCTCGAACCGGGCCATGAACCCGTCATGGTCGGCCAACCACACGCCGAACCCCTGCTCGTGAAGGATCAGGCGCATCACGTTGAATCCCGTCCGCTCCGCAAGGGCAAACTCGCGTTCCATCTCCGCGAAGCGCGCTTCGCTGCCGAGTTCCTGCCACATGTCCGTGTAGTTGGCCGCGCTGGCTGGCAGATAGTTGCACCCGCGCATCCACGGTTGCGCGTCGTACCATTTCCAAGCCTGTTCCTTTGTCCACGGCCCGGTACGTCCGGCCAGTGCGGTCGCAGTCAGAACTGCCGATAGGCACGTCATTGTCATTCGGTTCATGTCAGTCTCCTGTATTTGCTTGAGTGAAATCGGAATCTTCGTCCGCCAACGCGTTAAATCTCTTGATGAGGTCGGTCTCGCGCGGATCGTAGGGACGGTAGGACGGACGGTACAGATCGTGCATCCACTGCGTGAAGTCGTAATCGTCTCCTTTGCCGTTCTCGTATCGGGTCCAGAGAGACGGCCACGGTTCGCTGGACGAGGGATGCCACCGCGAACGCACAAGTCCCCAGCTCACGGCACCAATACGCTCAAGATAAAAGAGCGGATAGCACTCGGCGAAACGGTTGTTCGTGATGCGGTTCATCCATTCGGTGTTGACAAGCGGCCGCCCGAAGCGTCGCCGCAGGTAGTCGATTCTCTGCACCTGGAACGCGAAGTCGCGGTAGCAGTGGTAGCTCACGATGTCCGAACGCGCGGCCGCGACCTTCTCGGCCACGTTGTTCGTGCCCCGTCCGAGCGTCGCGAACAGGTCGGCCGCGATCGGCTGGTCCGGATCGACCTTCCAGCCGATCTCGAAAAGCCGCCGCAGCCACGGCGCGGCCACCTTCCCGTGGCTGTTGTAGCCAGGCTCGTTCATGACGTTCCAGAAGAGGATGCGCCTGTCGCGCGCGTAAAGCCGCATCAGCTCCTCCGCCATCGCGCAGAGCTTCTCGGCGTGTTCGGGGATGTCGAGGACGTTGTAGCCGACGTCCTTGCCGCCGGTGTGCGGGCTTCGCCCACGCACGCCCAGTCCCCGGTAGACGGTGCGCTGGTCGCCCATGCGCTTCAGGAAAAAGTTTTCCTTGGACGAGGCACAATCGTTGAAGAGGACGACGATCGCACGGATGCCATGCCGCGCGCACGCGTCGAGATAACGGTCAAAGCGCTTCAGGAAACCTTCGCGCTCGTACAGCCACACCTCGTAGACAAGAAAGAGACGCACCGTGTTGAAGCCCGTCTCCGCCGCCAACGCCAGCTCGCGTTCCGCCGTCGCGAACCGCGTCTCGAACCCGTGCTCCTGCCATTGGTCCACGAAGTTGACGCAGTCGGACGGCATGAAATTGACGCCGCGTATCCACGGCTGCGCGTCGTACCATGCCCACGCCTTCTCCTTCGGCCACGGGCCGGTACGCACGGCTTGCGCCGCGCCAGACCAAAGCACGGCCACCGCCAGAAGCATGATGTTTGCCGTCGTCTTCATCGGCCTGTCGCGCGTAGCTGTCAGAAGAGCGGATCTTGCGAAAGGACAGGAACCTCGGAAGGAAAATCTCCTGGCATCGGCTCAAGCACTTCCTCGGCGGTGGCGGCGTTCGCCTCGGCCGTCTCGGTGTCCGTCGATGCGACGTCGCGCTGGTTCTGCGGACGGTCTCCGAACCGTGTCGCCTCCTTGTAGAAATTGAAGTCCACCTCGCCCGTCTCGCCGTTGCGGTGCTTCGCCACGTCCACGATCGCCAGCAGCTCGTTCTCGTGCCACTTGGCCGTCTTCGAGCGGCACGGGCGGCGCAGGAGCAGCACCACGTCGGCGTCCTGCTCGATCGCGCCCGAGTCGCGCAGGTCGGAGAGCTTCGGCACCTCGTCCTTGTCGTTGCGTTGCTCGTTGCCGCGCGAGAGCTGGGAAAGGACGATCACGGGGATCTTGAGCTCTTTCGCCATGGCCTTGATCTGGCCGGAGATGCGGCTCGTCTCGAGCTGACGGCCCTGCTTGGCGTATTCGCGGCAGTTGGCGAGCTGCAGGTAGTCGATCACGATCAGCTCGATGCCGTGCCTCCGCTTCATGCGACGCGCGCGGGCGCGCATGTCCGCTACGTCGAGGGCGCTCGTGTCGTCGATGTAGATCGGCGCGGTGCGCAACGCGTTCGCCGCCTCCATGAGCCGCCGGCTCGCCTCGATGCGTTCCTCCTTGTGCATGAGGCCGCGCTGCAGGCGCCACGTGTTCACGGCGGCGCGTCCGGCGAGCATGCGCTTGGCGAGAGATTCGGTGCTCATTTCAAGCGAAAAGATCAGCACGGGGTGTTTCTTGCCGCCGTCGCACTTCGTGGGCATCCCGTTGATGTCCTGGCCCATCGCCACGCACTCGGCGATGTTCATCGCGAGCGACGTCTTGCCCACGGACGGACGCGCCGCCACCACGATCATGTCGCCTGGCTTGAGTCCGAGCAGCTTCTCGTCGAGATATTTGAAGCCCGTCGAGAGCCCGTCGAACTGTCCGGCCCCGCCGTCAAAGAGCCGATCCATCGCCCTGAGCGTGTTCTCCACGGCCGTCTTCCAGTTGAGGCGCGTAGCCGCCGCGCCGCCGATGCCGAGAAACTTCTCCTCCACCTCGCCAAGCAGGATGTCCGCGTTCGCGCTCTGCGTCTCGTCGAAGCACTTCTCCTCCGTCTCGCGGGCACGTTGGATCATCGTGCGCAGGAGGTGCTTTTGCCGGACGATGTCGATGTAATATTCGGCGTGCGCGCTCGTGGGCGTGTTGTCCACAAGCGCCTGGATGGCGGCGATTCCTCCCACCTGATCGAGCCGCCCCGTCGCGCGAAGCCGATCCGTGAGCGTCACGGCGTCGATGGGCGCGGAGGCTCCGCTCATCTCGCGGAAGGTCTCGTAGAGGATTCGGTTGCGGGGTTCGTAGAAGGAATCGGGCGTCAGGCCGTGAGCCTGGCAAAGATCCAGCACGCGCGCATCCTCGCCGAACTGGGTGTCCAGCAGGATCGAACCGATGATCCCGCGTTCGGCCTCCGCGCTGTGCGGCGGTGTTTTCATCTCATTTGACATGGCTCCTTCAGTATACCAAATTACCGAGCCGTCCGCCCGCCTCCGTTTCTACTTGCAAGTACACCCCGGAACTGATAGACTATGTGCCATGAAAAACTTGTTCCCCTTTTCCGTCCTTGCCGTTGCGCTCGTCGCTGGGGCACAGACAAATGCCGTCCCGGAAACAACTGTCGCGCAGACTTCCGGCCTCAAGGCCGACGCCGGCGCAGACATCCGCGTCCGACAGGAGATCATGCACAACATCCCCGGGAACCCCGGCGATCCCGGCGCGATGATGCCCCGCGCCTACAAGAAGGACATCAACCACATCCGCTTCCGCCCGCGCGTCTGGGGACGCCTCGACTACGAGAACTTCACCCTCTACGGACGCCTCGTCGACGAATTCCGCGAGCATATCGTCGAGAACGGCGTCAAGCGCAAGTACCGTTCCTACAACTTCCCCGACGAGGTCGCGCTCGACAGCCTCTACCTCGAGGGCCGCGAGCTGTTCGACGGTTTCCTTGACTTCCGCATCGGTCGACAGGACCTCTTCGAACGTGGACATTCCGTCTTCGGCCTCGACCGGACGCTCTTCGACGGCGCACCGTACGTCGGCTCGCGTTCCGCCTACGCCGACATGATGAAGTTCACCTTCCACACGTCGGACGATTCCAAGCTCGACGCCTTCGCCCTTTACGACAACGGTCGCAACATCTACCGCTACGGCAACC
>CAMNLN010000132.1 GCA_946543025.1 uncultured Verrucomicrobiota bacterium | reverse complement strand
ACGGAAAAATGTCCGTAAAGTATACCAAAACCCGCGCAGAAACGCGAATCGTCTCACTTGGCTTTCGGAAGCGGCCGGTTGTAGCCGCCCCGGCGCACCCAGCAGGAGTTGCATTCGCAGGCGTCGTCGCGGCCACACGTGCCCTGAATGTCTTGTGCGGGTTTGGACTTGAGCGACGCCTTCACGAGCAGCAGGAAGCGGTCGTGGTCCTCCGGCTTCACAAGCCACAGGACGCGGCTACGTTCCTCCATGCCGCGGTTCACGAGCGCATCAAACGGCTGCGCCGCCACCTTCTCGCCGAGCGCCTCCTTGACAGCCGCGCGCAGACGCGCCTCGCCCGCCGGATCGACCTCGCGCGACTCCGGACGATTCCACGAGTAGCCACCGCCCACCGTGAACTCCGTCACGTTGAGGTCCATCCAGAGCGCAAGCGTCTGGAGATCGTCGCGGGAGAGCCGCGCGCCGCCGTGCCCGCGCTTTACCTTCTTCCAGAGCGGACTCGCCGCCGCGAAGTAGTCGTACGGCTTCGACTCGCGCGTCTCGCGGTAGCTCGCCACGAACGAGATCTGCTTGCGCTTGATGAGGTTGTAGATGCCGTTCGTGCCGACGAGCGAGAAGGCGGGACGGCGTCCCTCTCCCAACCCGTGGCAGGAGATGCAGTGCCTGTCGAAGATCGGCTGCACGCTCTTCGTGAAGCTGAACGGGCCCTCGTAGCCGAGGTCCACCTCGGGCTTCGGGTCGTACGTGGTGCGGCCGGCCGGACTCTGCACCGCGTACTTCGCCGCGCCGCTCTTGAACTTGTTCTCGTGGCAGCCGGTGCAGCCCTGCACCTCGCCCTTTTGCGCGTAGATGAACGAGCGCATCGTGAATACCGCCACGCCGTTCGTATCCACCGCCTGCAGCTGGATCGGCACCCGCGCCGGGATGCGGAACTGCGCCGAACCGTCGGCGGCCACCGGCACCGTGCCGAGCGACTCCTTGTGGAGGTCGAGGTCGTCGTGCTGATTGAGAGTCTCGCGGCGGCACGCGCCCATCACGTCGAGCTTGTTGATACGGATCGCGACGATCGAGTCCTTCGGCAACTCGGAGCGGCAGTCGTACACGTTCTCCACGTAGCAGAGTCCCGTATCTGGCGCCTGGTCGGGCGGCGGCAGGGTGGAGACGAGCGCGGGCGGCATCGGACGCTTCACGAGCGGAATCGGATTGAAGGTGGAGATCTCGGGATCCTGGTAGATGAGCTCGCGGCCGCCGAGCGTGTCCACGAGCCAGATGCCGAACGCGGCCGGCGACGGCCACGCGGCCATGTACTCCTCGCGGCGGTGGCGGGGATGGTAGTCGGGGTAGCCGAGCGTCTCGTCGGAGTACGAGCAGAGGAAGAGCGTGTCGTTCACGGGGAACGGCGAGCAGTAGGCGCCGGGCGTGTTCCAGCCTTCGCTCTCGGGGAACGGCACCTCGGGCGTCACGCGCGTGACGGGCTTGAGTCCGTCCTCGCCCACGCTCGGGTCGAGCAGGAAGAGCGAGCCGCTCGTGATGTTGTGGTGCGCGCTCGCCGTGCAAAGAAGCAGACGCGAACCGGGAATCGCCTTCGTCTCGGTGACGACGCCGATGTCCTCGGAGTAGTTGCCGTAGACGTGCGACACGGCCGTGCCGTCTGGACGCGTGGCCCAGAGCGACTGGAACCACACGGCGTGGCGGTTGATGTAGTCCCACCGCGTGTAGGCGATGCGGCCGTCGTTCATCACGGCGGGCTCCCATTCGTTCGCCTCGCCGAAGGAAATCTGGCGGATGTTCTTCCCGCCCGCGTCGGCACGGTAGAGGAGAAACGACGGCACGTAGCGGCCCCAGTGGCAGCGGCCGTAGTTCTGTCCGCGCGTGGACGAGAATACGAACCCGCCGTCGGGCAGGTAGCACGGGTCGATGTCCTCGATCATCGCGGTCTGGCGTCCGCCCTGCGTCTCCATCGGGTCGCCGGGACAGCCCGTCACCTGACGCACCCACCCGCCGTCTGCCGCGCACTCGTAGATGAAGTAGCGGCGATGGGCGATGGCGCGCTCGCCGCCCGCCTTGAAGCCGGGCCCGTAGATCGGATGCGAGGGATCGACCTTCTTCACCCACGGGTCGTCGCGCACGATCACCTCTGGCACCTTCAGCTTCTGCGCGTCCGCCGGCGGCTTCGTCGTGTGGTCGCAGAACGAGAAGAGGATGCGGTCCGCGTTCCAGTGGAGATCGGGGTTGAGCACCGTGCCAGTCGGCAGCTTGTCGCCGAGCAGTGAGGTTTTCTTCGGCGCGGTCTGCCAGTTCTCGAGCACCACGAGGCCCGGCCCCGGACGGCTCCAGCGGCCGAGGTACTGGTCCACCATGTGGTTCTCGCGCGAGTACGGGATGCCGCGCTGGACGGCGAGGAGCTTCTTGAACTGGAGATCGGGATGGCGGAAGAGGATGCGGCGGCGCAGGCGGCGGATTTCCTTCTCCACCGTCTTGCGCTCGCGCTCCGTCTTCGCGGCAGCGAGCCACTTGCGGTCCGCGTCAAGCTCGGCCTTCTCGTCCTTAAGCGCTGCCTCGCCGAGCGCCTTCGCCACGTAGGCGTAGGTGCGGTCGGCGAGGGCGAGCGCCTCTTCCGGCTCGTTGCTCTTCGTGGCGGCCGCTTTGCCGGCAGCTCCTGCCGCCGCCACCTTCGCGGTGTAGTCGTAGCGTCCGGGCGGCGCGTCCGTATGCGCCGCCCACGCGCAGGAAGCAATCCCCGCACAAGCCAACATGATTACCTTTTTCATTGCTTGCGTTCTCCTTGTTAGATTGCCATGCGTCTACTCGAAATGTATCCGTCGATGTTTGCGAGAACATGCCGCTCGCCTGTCGTGGCACCTCATGTGCTCAATCGGGGCGCAGACATGGAAGAAATCGTTATTTTTCTTTTCGCTCATTCTCGATTACTCGTCAACCGCCGTTTCCAAAACAGCAGTTGCCGAGACGCATTATAACATATTCTCCGCTCGCTTCCGACCTCCGACGATCGCCGGCAACCTAGGGCGTGACACACTCCGCGCGCTGGCGGAGAGGGAGGGATTCGAACCCCCGGACCCTTGCGGGTCAACGGTTTTCAAGACCGCCGCGATCGACCACTCCGCCACCTCTCCAAACACAATGCGCGCCCGCCCTTTGACGGACAGGCGCACATTATACCAAAATATTTGATTTGCGGCTTACTTCAGGCGGCCCGTGTAGGCGTCGGCCCCGGAATTGTCGATTTTCGTCTGGAAGAACTTGTCTGCCGCCGCCGCGCGCGCGCCGTCCCACGGACGCGGACCGCCGCATTCCTGCACCACCCAGAGCTTGAGCTGCTTCTTGTGCCAGTTGACCATGCAGTTCGTGCCCCATGCGCCGCCGTGGCCGAACCATTCGTTCTCGTTGTCCGCGATCGGCGCGCGGAGACCAAGCGAATAGTTCGGGTCCTTGAGGTTCGCCGGACGCGTGGACGTGGCGAGGATCGCCTTGACCGTCTCCTCCTTGAGGATGCGCACGCCGTTGTCTCCCATGCCCAGGTTCATGAGCATCTTGTAGAACTTGAGCTGGTCCTCGGCCGTGGTCCACAGGCCCGCGCCCGCGGAGGAGAACACGCGGTCGTCGCCGTACGGACGCTGCATCGACGGATTGTCGGAACGCCACTTCGCCGGCGTGCCGCCCTTCACGTCGTACAGCTCGATCTGATGCGCCAGCTGCGCGGCCGTCGGCCAGAACCCGGAGTTCTTCATGCCGAGCGGATCGAGCACGCGCTCCTTCAAGAACGCCTCCCACCGCTTGCCGGTGATCTTCTCGACGACCGTCGCGCCGATGTCGATGCCCACGTTCGAGTACTGCACCTTCGTGCCCGGCTCGAACTTGAGCGGCTGCGAGGCCGCAGTGGCCGCCACGCTCCTGAGCGGCATCCTGCGCGACCATCCGCCCATCGCCTGGAAGTTGGGGAGCTCGAACGGAAAGCCGCCGGTGTGGTTCATCACCATCCGCACCGTGAGCACGTTCTTCGCCCTCGTCAGCGTGCGCGTACCGTTGGTGCCAGGCGTCTCCACCCACAGCGTGCCGAACTCGGGCAAGTACTTCGAGACGGGATCGTCGAGGTTCAGCTTGCCCTCCTCCACGAGGATGGCGATCGTCACGCCGCAGAATCCCTTCGTCTGCGAACACTGCATGTACGGATCGTCGAGCTTGATCGGACGCTTCTTCGCCACGTCGGCGTATCCGACGCAGGCCGTTTCCTGCACACCGTTGTTGTAGAGGATACTGATTGCGCCAGGCAGTTCGCCCGAGTCGACGTACTTCTGGAGCGCGTCGCGCGTGAATGTGGTCTTGGAGTCCACCGGAGCGGCTCCCGCGAAACCGGCGAGCGCCAGGCCCGCCGCCAGCAGAACGAGATGTTTGAGTTTCATGCCGACAATTATATCACACTTGCCGCGCGGCCGCTCGCGGCATGTATGGTATACTACACGGCGATGCGCTTCATCGTCACAGCCGGACCCACGCGGGAACATCTCGATCCCGTACGGTTCCTTTCAAACCCCTCGACGGGCCGGATGGGGTTCGCCGTCGCGCGCGCCGCGCGCGCCGCCGGACATGCCGTCACGCTCGTCGCCGGCCCCGTTGCGCTCAAGACGCCGCCCGGCGTCCGGCGCATCGACGTCGTCTCCGCCCGCGACATGCTTGCGGCGGTGCGCGCCGAGGTCGCGGACGCCGACGTTCTCGTGATGACCGCCGCCGTGGCCGATTGGCGGCCGGCACGCCGCGCGAAGAGCAAGTTGAAAAAAGGCGAGATGCCGGATACGCTCAAGCTTGTGCGCAACCCCGACATCCTGAAGTCCATGCGCGGCCCGCGCGTCCGCATCGGCTTTGCCGCCGAGACGGGCCTGCCGGACGCCGAGGCCGCGCGCAAGTGCCGCGAAAAGGGCCTCGACCTCGTGGTGGGCAACGACGTGACGCGCCCGGGCAGCGGTTTCGGCACGACCACGAACCGCGTTTCGCTCGTCACGCCAGACGGCTCCGTGCGGCATCTGCCGCTCATGAGCAAGCTCGCAGTCGCCCACCGCATCGTCGCCTTCGCCGAAAGGATCGCGTCCGATGGCTGACGGCGACTACGAGCGCGGACGCACCCGCGAGATCGGCGCGATCGCCGCCGAACTGAGGCGGTTGTCTGCGGCGCGGCGCCCGCCCGTCTTCGTGTTGAACGGGTGGGCGGCGAGCCCCCACGCGTGGGATCTGTGCCGCTTCCGGCGCACGCGCCTCTTCAGCTACGTCGACCAGCTCGACGGCCTGCCGGAAAAAGCACTTGCGAACGAGGAGCGGTGCATCCTCGTCGGCTGGTCGATGGGCGGCAGCGCGGCGCTGCGGCTGGCCGCGCGCTGGCCGGAGAAGATCGCCGGGCTTGTGCTCGTGGCGGCCACGCCGCGTATGATGGAGGAAAAGGAGACGGGGTGGCGGGGCATGTCGCCGCGTCGATTGGAGGCGTTGAGGTACGGACTTGTGATGACGCGCGGCGAAGGGTTCTTCGGCGTGCCGGAAGGCAAGCCGAACCCATACCTCGCCGACGAGCCGGCCAACCTGGAGCGTGGTCTCTCCTACCTTCTTGAAACGGACGTGCGAAGCGTGCTTGAGCAGGCTGTCTTCGACGCGCCGCCCGTCCACGTGTTCCAGAGCGAGCACGACGGCATCGTGCGCCCCGAGAACGCGGCCTGGCTCAAGACAGTCTTTCCGCAGGCGGCCGTGACGATGGTTCCCGGCACGGAACACGCCCTGCCCATTTTCATTCCGGAGAAAATCGATGACGCGGTTGACGCTTGCCTCGCAGTCGCCCAGAAGGGCTAAGATTCTCGCCGAGCTCGGCGTGGCGTTCGACGTGGTAAAGACGGACGCGCCGGAGGTTTCGCTCCCGCACGACCCGGAGGGGACGGTCGTCGCCAACGCCCGCGCGAAGCTTCTGGCGTGCGGCCGCGCACCGGCGCTCGCGGCCGACACGATCGTGTGGTTCGCCGGCAAGATCTACGGCAAGCCGCGTGACCTCGCCGAGGCGAAGGCGTTCCTGCGTGAACTCTCCGGGCAGACGCACGTGGTCTTCACCGGCGTCGCCTACGTCGGTCGCAACGGCGTGGAGACCACTTGCGCGCGTTCGGACGTCACGTTTCGCATCCTCTCCGAATCGGATATCGACGCCTATGTCGCGCGCGTCCGGCCGCTCGATCGCGCGGGGGCGTACGACATCGACGAGAGCGGCGACCTGATCGTGGCCTCCTACACGGGCGAATACGAAAATATCATGGGCTTGCCCGTTGAACCTTTGCGCGGATTTGGTATCATTTGACGCACACGATGGCAGGACCGGAATACAGTCTTACGCAATCCATGCGGCTGGGCCAGACGATGGCCCCGCAGATGCGGCAGTCGCTCAAGATGCTGCAGATGACGTCGCTGGAATTGCGGGCGGAGCTCCAACACCAGATGGAGCTCAATCCCGTCATCGAAGACGTGCGCAGTCCGCTCGAGCGGCAGATGTCGGCGGAGCTGCCCCAGGAGCACGCCGGCGCCGCCGTCACGGAGCGCGAGCTCGACTTCACGCCCGACGGCGAAGCCGCCCAGACGACGCTCGCCACGGACGACGGCTACCGCGACTACTTCCTCGGCAACATGGAGAGCGCGTCCGGAGACGAGGAGGCGCGATCCAGGCGCCAGCACCTCTTCGACTCGCTCGTGCGCACGGAAACGCTCCAGGAACACCTGAAGGCGCAGGTACCGCTTTCGGACATCCCGCCCGAGGACCGCGAGCTCGCGGTCGCGCTGATCGCCCACGTCGACGACGACGGATACTTCAGGGGTTCCATCCCCGACATCCAGATGGTGACAGGCGCGAGCGAGGCGCACGTTCTGCGCGTACTTGCCGCGATCCAGGCGTTCGACCCGCCCGGCTGCGGCGCGCGCGACCTGCGCGAATGCCTCCTCGCGCAGATGGAGAAGCTCGACGATTCGCCCTGGGAGGATGAAGTTCGCGCGCTGATCGACCGCCACCTGCCCGACGTCGCCGCGCGGCGCGAAGGCCTCATCTGCCAGTCGCTCGGCCTGACGCCCGAAGAATACCGGAAGGTTCTCGCTGAACTCCGCACACTCAATCCCAAGCCGGGGCTGGCGATCCGTCCGCCGAACGTGACGAAGGCGGTGGACGTGGATCGGGAGCGCGACTACGTGCGGCCGGAGGTCTTCGTCCTCCCCGACGGAAACGGCGGCTGGCGCGCGACGGTTCCCGCGCGCGATCTACCCGAAATCCACATCTCTCGGAAATACCTGGACATGTTGTCCGATCCAAATTGCAACGCCGAGACCAAAGCCTACATTCGCGAACGCATTCGCGCGGCGGAAGCGCTCCGAGAGGCCGTCGCCAACCGTCAGGACACCATCCGCGGCATCGCGCAGGCGATCATCGACGCGCAGCCGGACGTCTTCGCACAAGGGACGATGAACGCGCTCAGGCCGCTTACGATGCAACAGGTCGCCGACGTCGTGGGCGTGCACGGCACCACCGTCTCGCGCACCGTCCGCAACAAGTACATGCGTACGCCTTTCGGCACGATGGAGCTGCGCAAGTTCTTCACCGGCGGCCTCGCCACCGAGTCCGGCGAAACCGTCTCCAACATGTCCGTCCAGCGGCAAATCCGCGATCTTATCGCCGCCGAGGACGCCACCAACCCGCTCTCCGACGACCGGATCGCCGCCATCCTGAAGGCGAAGGGCATCACCATCGCCCGCCGCACCGTGGCCAAATACCGCATCGAGCTCGGCATCCCCGGCGCGATCGAGCGCCGCCTGAAGTCGTGAGAGGCGGATTTGAGAACTTCTCATGGATTCTCAGAAAAATATCATCTTTTCTCACGCGCAGGGGTTGCGCAGAGGCGGCGTCAGGGGGTAAAATACCCGCATCCGATTTCTCAACAAAGGAAACACGCATGAAAATCAAGCCAGACAGCTACATGTTCGAAATGATTCGGACAGAGCTCACGGACGCCGTGGGCGACGCGAACGTCGACGTGAAGTTCGCCGACAAGTTCGGCCACTCGATCGACTACTACTGGATTCCCGAAATGTGGCACGACCGCGGCAAGGAGTGCCCCAAGGCGGACTTCATCGTCCATCCCGGCTGCACGGAAGAGGTCGCGAAGGTGATGAAGATCGCCAACCAATACAAGATTCCCGTCGTCCCGTGGGGTGGCGGCTCCGGCTCGCAGGGCGGCGCGCTCCCGATCTACGGCGGCATCATCCTCGACATGAAGCGGATGAACAAGTTCTACGGCGTAGACAAGGAGAGCTACACCGTCCGCTGCCAGACGGGCATCATCGCGCGCCACCTCGAATGGAACTGCAACAAGGAAGGTTTCTCCACGATGCACCTGCCGGCCTCGATCGCCTGCGCGACGATCGGCGGTTTCCTCGCGCACCGCGGCACGGGCGTCCTCTCCACGAAGTACGGCAAGATCGAGGACATGGTGATGTCGCTGGAGGTTGTCACGCCCACCGGCGAGATCATCCGCACGCTCCCCGTGCCGCGCCACGCCTCCGGCCCCGACCTCACGATGCTCTTCCTCGGCAGCGAGGGCACGCTCGGCGTGATCACCGAGGTGACGCTGAAGGTCCACCCCCAGCCCGAGGCCCGCGAGTTCCGCGCCTACATCTTCAAGGACTTCCACACGGCGATGCAGGCCGGCGCCACGCTCATGCGCTCGCGCCTCGGGCCGTGCGCGATGCGCCTCTACGACGAGACGGAGACGAAGACGCACGTCTCCAAGGTGTTCGGCATCAACCTCGACAAGGGCGCGTACCTCGTGTTCGGCTTCGACGGCCGCAAGGACATCGT
>CAMNLN010000131.1 GCA_946543025.1 uncultured Verrucomicrobiota bacterium | reverse complement strand
AGCAGGACGACGCGCTCATGGAGAAGTTCTTCGCGGGCGAGGAGCTCACGAACGACGAGATCAAGAAGGCCATCCGCAAGGGATGCATCGCCCGCACGATCACGCCCGCGTTCTGCGGCTCCGCGTTCAAGGACAAAGGCGTGCAGCAACTCCTCGACGGCGTCTGCGACTACCTGCCCTCCCCGCTCGACGCGGGCGATGCGGTGAGCGCCGACGATCCTTCGCAGAAGCGCGCGCCAAGCGACTCCGAGCCGTTCTGCGGCCTCGCGTTCAAGATCATGAACGATCCCCGTTCCGGCGGCAAGATCACCTTCGTGCGCGTCTATTCGGGCACGCTGAAGCTCGGCGCCGAGCTGCTCGACTCCACGATCAACCGCGAGCAGCGCATTTCCCGCCTCTTCCGCATGCACGCCGCCAAACAGGAGCCTTTGGACGAAGCGCACGCAGGTGACATCGTCGCGTGCGTGGGCCTCACCGAGACCCGCACGGGCGACACGCTCTGCGACCCCGAGCATCCGATCACGCTTGAATCCATCGACTTCCCGGCGCCCGTGATCTCCGTCGCGGTCAAGCCGCAGTCCCGCCAGGACAACGAGAAACTCGGCGTGGCGCTCCACGCGCTCGCGATGGAAGACCCCACCTTCGTGGTGACGTTCGACCAGGAGACGAGCGAGACGATCATCGCCGGCATGGGCGAGCTCTACCTCGAGGTCATCGTGGACCGCCTGAAGCGCGAGTTCAACGTGGCCTGCGACGTGGGCGCCCCGCAGGTGGCGTACCGCGAGACGATCCAGACGACGGTCGAGAACGAGTACAAGCATGTCAAGCAGTCCGGCGGCCGCGGCCAGTACGCGCATGTCTGCCTGCGTCTCGAACCGCAGGAGCCCGGCAAGGGCTTCGAGTTCGTCAACGAGATCAAGGGCGGCGTGATCCCCACCGAATACATCCCGGCGGTCGAAAAGGGCGTACGCAAGGCGCTCGAGTCCGGCCCGCTCGCGGGCTTCCCGGTGGTGGACGTCAAGGCGACGGTCTACTTCGGCAGCTACCACGAGGTCGACTCGAACGAATTCGCGTTCATCACCTGCGCGATGCAGTGCTTCAAGCAGGCGTTCCTCAAGGCCAAGCCCCAGCTGCTCGAGCCGATGATGGACGTCGAGGTCGCCGTGCCGGAAACCTACATGGGCGCGGCGAACGGCTCCATCAACCAGCGGCGCGGCCGCGTGGAGGGAATGGAGGACCGCGCGGGCGTCAAGCTCATCAAGGCGACCGTCCCGCTCGGCGAGATGTTCGGCTACTCGAACGCGATCCGCACCGTCACGCAGGGCCGCGGCACGTTCACGATGATCTTCAAGCAGTACGAGGCGGTGCCCAAGTCCATCGCCGAGGAAGTCGTGCAGAAGCGCATCAAGGAAGGCAAGGTCCGTCCCAGCGCCGACTAATCTTGAAACGACGGGAGGGGCTGACGCCTTCGTCCGCGATTCCTAGCACGGACTGCATGTTGCCGAAGCCCCGGCATTCCCAGGACAGAAAACCGCCCCGCAACGGGCGGTTTTTTGCTACACTAGTTGCATGGTCAACTTCACCCCCTCTCAGAATCGAATGGTGGCGACGGGCGCGACGGTTCTTGCGTTCACGTTCGTCCTCGCGTTTACGCTCTTCATCGGCTGGGCGGTTCTCCGCTTCCTGTCGTTCGCGTCGCCCGCCTTGACGCCGGTGATCGCAGGGCTCTTCCTCGCGCTGCTGTTCAAGCCCTACTACGGCTGGTTCCTGGCACACGTACGAAACCCCACGCTCGCGCTTTTGCTGATGATGCTGTCCGTCCTCGTGCCGCTCGGCATCGTCTGCTGGTTTGGCGGTGCGCTTGCGATCGAGCAGGTGACGCACCTCCTCAAGTCGGCCCCCACAATCATCACGCGCGCCAGCGACTGGGTCAACCAGCACTACCCGAACGCCCAGGCCGTCCTTTCCCAGCTTGGCTCTCGTCCCGACGACCTGCAGCTCATGTTCCTCACGGACCCAGCCCGATTCTCGCGCGACCTGCTCTCCGAACTCGGCACCACCTATGGCGCCAACGCGATGAAGGCCGGCGTCAGCTTCATCAGGTATCTGATGGGACTCGCCTCCTCGCTTGTCGCGTTGCTCTTCTTCGTCTTCTTCCTCATGCGCCCCGACATGCGCGGCAACGACTACGTCAGCCAAATGCCGTTTCTGAAGGAAGAGACGAAGGGGTTCGTCGCCAAGCAGATCGACGCCTTCATCGACATCCTCGTCAACTTCTTCCAGCGTCAGGTCGTCATCTGCCTGATCGAAGGAATCCTTTACGGTACCGGCTTCATGCTCGTTGGCCTCCCCTATGGCTTCGTGATCGGATTTCTCTTGGGCGTACTCAATCTGGTGCCCCTCTTCGGCACCGTGCTCTGCCTCCCGCTCGCGATTCCGATTGCCTACTTCGGCGACGGCGGCAGCCTCCTGCGACTGATCGGCGTCCTGTGCGTCTGGCTCGCCGGACAGTTCCTCGACGGCTACCTCATCACGCCAAAGATACAGGGCGAAAAGACCGGCCTTGGCTACGCAGGCGTCATCTTCAGCTTCTTCTTCTGGGGCGTCGTCTTCCACTCGATGCTCGGCCTTCTTCTTGCGATCCCCCTCAGCGCCTTCTGCGTCGTGCTGTGGCGCGCCTTGAAGGAGCGCTACATCAAAGGCGTCATCTGATCCTCAGCGCCCGAACGCCAGACGCGGCCAGTTCGGCAGAAAATCCGCCGCTCCCGGCACGACCGTCAACCCCTCAGCGTCCTCGGCCGGACAAGTCGGCGCGAACTCCCCGCAGAACACGCGGACGAAAGGTTTCTCCCTGCGCGCCGCTAGCCAGTCCGCAGGGCGCTTCGGCGAAAGCACGCGCACGTCGACCAGCCCCGCAAACCGCGTCAGCGCGCCCGGCCCCGCATCGGCCGCCCGCCCGCAGAGCGCAAGCCGCCGTACGTCCGGCGGCACCGCCGCCAGATCGCGGGCAAGCCCGTAGGTCCGCTCGCGCCCTTCCGGCGTCCGCGCGAACGCGCGCAGCAACCGTCCGTACGTCGCGCCGCCCATCTTTTCCGTGTCGCAGACAATCCAATCGGTCGCCCCCCCCCTTCCGACCGTCAGGCGCGCACAGTCAACGGATTGGCTGATCGGCACGGCGTCCGCCGTCCGACATGCGACGCCGAGAACGACAAAGCCGCTTAAAATCAATCCGCTTACCAACAGCGTCGACAATGCGACCAGGCACCACGTCCCTGCTTTCGCCTTGAAGAACGTCCAAACCGCCGGTGCAAACGCCATCGCCGGTATCACGGCCACGACCCAATCCTCCGCCACCGAGCTGAAGAACGCAGCCGTGGCAAAACAGATCCAGACGGCAAGCGGCAGAGGGTCGCCACGTTCGCGCCACCGGACGATCCCGATCCCCAAAACAAGCAACCACGCCCAGACAAGCATGAAGCGCCCGATCCATCCGAACTCAACCAGCCAGGTAAAATGGCTGTTGACGAGCGTACGGTAGCGTTCGTGCCGGTCGAGCGGCTGGTACCAGCCCATGAAGGCGTCCCCCGCCGCACCATGCCCCCAGCCGCCCGGCGCGTCGACCATCATCTGCGGCACGTTCCGCCAAATCGCGAGGCGGTTGCCGACCGAGGCGTCCGCCGCCGGCGAACTGTTCGCGACCCTTCCCGCAAAGCCAGTCCACGCCGCCGCCCCCATGAGCGCGCATGCCGCCAACACGACCGACAGCCATCGCCGTCCGGCGCAAAGCTTCTTGCGCAAGCCGATCAGCAGGATAAAAGCCCCCGCCAGAAACGCCGTCAGACCGCCACGCGAAAACGTGTGGGCCAGCCCGTATCCAACGGCGGCGGCAAGCGCGCTCCAGCACCAGCCCGCCCATTCGCGCCGCGCGCGCACGGCCAGAGCCAACAGTACCAACAGCAGAAAGGCTAGTACGGCGGCCGCCTTGTTGGGATTGTCCAGTCCAAACGCCCAGCGCGTCACGCCCTGATAAAGGACGGCATCTGCGGCGAAAAGCGTCATTCGGCGATCCAGGCCTTGCGGACAGCCTCCGGCAGCATCATCCGAAATTCGAGCGGTACGCACAGGTATTCGAACTTCGGATAGACAGCCTGGTTGAAAATGTCCGCGACGGATGGCGCGGAGGAAAAGATGTCGGCCCAGTCCGGCTTGGCCGGTTTCCCGCCGTTAAGACGCATCGCGCGCGCCTGTTCCGCGAGCGCGAACTCGAAGCAGGCGTAGCCAAGCGCGGTCACCTGCGCGTTGCCCTCATGTCCGAGCCCTGGATAGGCCTTGTAGACGATGGGATAGAAAAGGTCGCGCGCGGCCTTGAAGAACCGCCGCGAGCGCGCGTAGCCCAGCTCGTTTTCGCCAGTCGTCACGCACCAGAGGAGCGACGCGCCTTCCTTCACGGGAACGTCGAAGCTGCTCGCAATGTGAATGTGCACGGCAAGAAAACGATCCGGACGGCGAAGCGCCAGCCGCTGGGCGTACTGCGCCGCGCCCGACGACCCTCTCATGAGATACCCCGACGCGGGAATGCCGTACTTTTTGACGAAGTGGGTGATGCCGGCATCCCATGCGTTAGCCACAAGATCGAAGTTCGCGTCGATTCTCTTCGCCTCGGGTCCGGACATCTCGTCCCAGTTGCGTGACGGATCCCACAGGCGATGCGCCCCCCACGCCACAACGGCAAGGTTGCGCTTCCGCGCAAAATCAAGCGCGCGATCAGGCGCGCGTCGCTGCCGGGTGGAGATTCCCCCGAGCTGCGCGCGCACCTCATCCGAATCCTTTGCCAGCAGGCTAAGGCAAAGGACGCCGTCAGGTCGCCCGTTCGGCGGCAACATCAGGAAGAGCGTCAGCTGTTCGTAGCTCTTGAGCTTCGTCTTGACGGTATGCGAAATGATACCGTCAGACTCAAGCTGCGCGACGGAAGCCTTTGAAGCCTCCGCGCGCGCATCCTGCGCCAAGCCGATGAAGAAAGCGACAGCCGCGACTGCGGCCAGCCGACTCACTCGACGTGATCCTCTTTACCCCCGGCAGACCGGCAGGCGGGCGGTGGCGTCTGGTCCTGTCCCACGCGCGCATTGGAAGTACAGACGGGCGGAGGCTGGACCGTATCAGCCTTCGCGCCGTTGCCGTGGCACTGGTCGGCCTTGCCGTGCCCGTTGCACGGGTTGCCGTTGTTGCCTGCGGCAACCGTACCGGCGACAAGCGCGAAGTTGGCCAACGCACCTGTGGCCAGCAACGCGCCCGTAAACTTTCTACGTGTCGTCATGTGTCCTTTTCTCCTTCCTTGTAGCCAACTTCTCCAAGTTTGTTGAAGTAGTATACACCTTGTCGGACCCACGCGCAAGTGTCTTCGCACAGACGCGTCGTCATTTCGAACGTTCCGTCGGCGCGCGCGATTTCCCACGGACACGGTCCGCCGCAGACACGATACGCCCAGCATCCTCCGCATGTTTCCTTCATTGCGGCGCGATACTCGCGCCAGAACGCCTCGCACCGGCTCCGGTCGGGGCCCTCCGCCAGCCGCCCCAGCGCCCACTTCTCCATCCCCACGAACCGATGGCACGGGTAGAGCGTACCGTCCGGCCCCACGGCCATCGCCCCGTGGCAGGCACCACATCGCAAGCCCGGAACCTTCTCGGGATGCCGAGCCTCGCCCTGAAAGGTTCCGATCTCCTCAAACGGGTCGTAGATCGGCGTACGCCCGGACGCCCGTTCGGCCAGCATCCAGGGAATCACCTCGTCGCCCACGCAACGTCTGAACGCGCGGTCGTCCTCCACGGTAAAGTCGCACGCACTTGGAAACATGGGGTTGTACACGGTTCCCAGCACGACGCGCGAGACGCCGAAATCGGCGAAGAAGCGGATAAGTCTCATGGCGTCCGGCGCAGGATGGGCCATCGTGCACCGCGCCGTCACGTGCGCGCCGCGCGCCTGCAGCAGACGAATACCGGCGGACGCCGCCGCAAAGGAACCGTGGCCGTCGCGCATAGGGCATTGCCCGTCGTGCAACGCCTGAGGCCCGTCAAGGCTCGCCATCAGCCCGAAGTTGTTCTTGACGATCAGGTCGGCCGTCGCGTCGTCCATCAGCGTCGCGTTCGTCGTGATGGAATAGCCGGCCGTCTGCCCGCGCGCCGCAGCCAGCTCGTTGCAGCGCGCCACCACCTTCCTGATCACCGGCTTGTTCAGCAGCGGCTCGCCGCCGAAGAACGTGACGCGCACGCCCATCTTCGGGTCGACTGCGGCGAACAGCCGTTCCACGGCTTGCAAGGCCGTCTCCTCGGACATCAGCCCCCTGTCCGGCAGCTCGTCGCGGCAGACGCCGCAATAGCAGTAGCGGCAGGCCAAGTTGCAGCCCGACGCCACCGAGAGCACAAGCGTGTTGCAGGGACCTGAAAAACGCTTTTCCAGCTCGTCTTCGAATTCGTCGTCGTCCTTGACCGGCGCCTCGGCCGGTTCGAAGAAGCCTTCCGCCTCCAGCGCGGCCACGTCGTCCAGTACCCCCGTCTCGGCCGGGCGCCGCGCACGGAACACCGCCTCCGCGTCAGCCGCCGGCATCCTCTCGCGCAACTCCAGCAGATCGTACGCCGCCGGCGTCACGCGGATGAACCGTCCGGACGCAAGATGGTAGACGAAGGCCGACTCCCCTTCCCGAAAGAGATGGTAGGCATTCATTTCCCTGGAACCTCTTCGCCGTTCACCCGCCGGCGAAAAATCTGTCCGGCCGAGTCCAGCCACACCTCGTCCGTCTCGCTCTGCCGGCCGACGCCGCGCGTGATCCGCCGGTAGACGACGCGTCCGGCCTCGTCGTAGGTATAGTCGGTGCGGACGCTGGAACCGTCTCGTCCGGTTTCATTCGTCCAGCGCGCCCGCCGATACGCGAGCGGGCCCGACGTGAAGACCTTGTACGTGCGACGCGTTCCGTTCGTAAACTCCTGGACGAACATCCCCGTCTTCCGGTCGCACGCGTACGACTCGTGGCTGCCATCCGCCCGACGCCGATCGAAAGATGGCATGCCCTCCGCTTGCCTAGGCGCGCTGATCGTATAGGACCAGTCGCCACAGGTTAAGATCCTTCGGGAACGCGGCTTCCATGTCCAGCGGGTTCCGCCGGCCGTAAAAAAGGCCTCGTCGCGTTCGCCGCCGTAAGTAAAGTCGACGCTGCCGTTCGCCGTCTTGAGGGTTGCCAGACACAGCTCTTGCGACGCCGTCGAGGAAGACGAGCCTTGCGCGCCAAAGACGGTCGCCGGGCGGCAGACGGCGACGGCCGGCGAACGGCTGCTGCTGAACCGGAACCTCACGCGGTCCTCTGCCGATTTCTCTCGAGTCACCTCCAGCAACGTCCTGCCGCGCGAAACGATGCGATCGGCCGTACGCCCCGTGTATTTGATCTCGAAATCGCCCTCCTCGCAGACCATTCGCACGAGCCGTCCCTGCCGGAAAATGAACTCGGACTTCGGCCCGCCGTCATGCGGATCGGCTGTCACGTGGATCACTTCGCCCTTGCAGACGGCCGTCCAAGCCGAACCGCCCGTCAGCATGCTGTCGTCGTCCCGGTCGATCCGCACGAAGATGCGCACGTAGCCGTCGGGCTGATGGAACGCCCACCGCCGCGCGTCGAGCGGAACGAACCGCGACTCAAGCGCAGGGATGCTCCAGCCGAAGCCCAGCCACGGCGAGCTTTCCATCCGGGCAGACGACCAGTAGGCGCAGATCGGCCATTTCCCGGCATTGCCCAGAGGTTGCACATGGAGCGCCTCGCCGGCAACCCCGGTCCCCTCGTAGGGGCCGCGCAGATCGTCCAGTCCGGCAAACGGCAGGCTCGCTCCCTCCGTGGCCGTCAACGTCCACAGGCAGAGAAGCAAGAAGAAACGACGTCTCAAACGTTCAGTCATGATTTTTCATCATATCAGAACCCCCCTCGTCCGTCAATCGCGTTTGAACTCGTCGAGCGAGTGCCTTGCAGGCAGTTTCATAGGCGGGACGGGCAAGCCTCCGCGACACCCAAGCCCCCCCCTAGAACGGCCAATCTCATGGTCCCGAGCGGTTCTGCCCCCTGGCTTCTTCATGACAAGCTACGAAAACGGCAAAACCAAAACGTGGTATAATAGCCACGCATGGCCGATGAAACACATATCTTGAACCCTGAAGAAGAGGCGGCACCCGAAGTCGAGCAAGAGTCCGTCATCCCGGAGGAGGACTTCCGGGAAGCGATCGCCGCTTGCCGGAAAGACCCTCAGCTCAACCGCCTGTTCGAGATGGCGCCGCCCGGCGCCAAGCTGTTCATCGGCCTCGGCTTCTATTCCACGTACTTCGCCGGCAAGGTCGACCCGCGCCAATACGCCCAGTGCCAGGCGGAGATCGAACCTGCCCTTACGCCAGACGACCTCCGGTATCTCATCCGATTCGAGCGCGACAAGGCCACCAAGCAGTACCTTTGCGAACTCCTCGCCCAACGGAAAGCAGAGGAGACCTCGGAAGCGGAAATCGCCGCCGCCGCGGAGGAGGATAAGACGGTCGCGGAAGAACCGCCTCCGAAGCCGTCCAAGGGACTGCTGCGCTCCCCGCTGAAGCGGCAGGACCGCACACCGCCGCCGACCGAACATGCGCCGCCGGCCGAGCGCGCGTTTCCGCAAGTCTGGAACAAGGCTCAAGCCGCATCGGCAAAATCGCCCCGGGGCATTTCGATCAAATTCGACATCGACTTCGCCGGTCTGTTCAAGTTCGTCGCCCAGGTCGCAATCGTACTTGGCGGCGCGTTCGCCCTGTATGTCGCGCTACGGCCGTCCGCCCCCCAGCCGGAAGAGGGGCCGCAGGCCGAGACGACGCCCGCCGCCCCCACGCCTGAAGTCAAGCCCCCGCCCGCCGAGGT
>CAMNLN010000130.1 GCA_946543025.1 uncultured Verrucomicrobiota bacterium | reverse complement strand
TGCATCGACTTGAACGGCGAACGCCTCGCGACGAAGGACGCGCCTGGCACGAAAAAGGACCATCCTTTCGCTATCCCACGCGAGCTGCTGAAGGCGGGCGAAAACGTGTTTTCGTTCTTCAACGACACGCAGTCCGGTACGGCCTACATCTCCATCGACTCAGTCTGGCTGGAGCCGGTCGCGCCGCCCAGCGGCACGTTCCTGATCATGCGGTAGGCACGCCACGAGGACGGTTTGAAAAAGGAGCATAGATGATGAACAGGTTCACACGGTTTGTTGCAATGGGCGGGATGGCGGTCGCGGCCTCCCTGTGGGGAACGGCGCAGGGCGCCACGTACGATGCGTCGACGGGGTACGTGACGCTCCTGGTAAATGGCTCTACGGCAACTGACTCGCCGATGTCAACGACGCAGGCCGAGGACTCGAAGAGTACGGCAAGCAACCGAAAGTACTTCTGGTCGGATCATCTGCCGATGCACGCCGGAACGAACTACTATGTCAACACCTGGTTCCGCACGGTTATCGAGACGGTCGCGACCACCTCGAACCATCACGTTTTTCCCGGCGGCAAGTTCGTGTGCGGTCCCAAGTCGAGTGTCCAGTGGAAGACGTTTGCGCCGAGTTCGTACGAGTTCGCGAACGAGGGCGCGCTCGTCTACGGCGGCAGCATCTGGAAGGTCAACCAGAGCATCGTGCGCCCGGTCGTCGTCCGCGGGCGCGTGGAGTTGACGGAAAGTTCGTCCGGCACGCCTTTCAATCTCCAGCCGTGGGGGGCCGATCCGTCCTACGCGGAGGGTTTGGGCATCGACATGGAGGCGACCGTCGTGGCGAACGCAAGCCAGTGGATGCAAGTGCAGGCGAACACCTCGGCGGCCAATCCCCGGCGCGGGTTCGTGCGGCTGCTGGGCGACATGTCGCAGTTCCTTGGCACGGTCGGGGTGGCGAGCAATCGGCTGTTCGTCTGCAACGAGACGTTGGCGAACGCGAAGCTCGTGTCGGTGATAAGATGCGGCGACCTCTTCACGGGCGCGGCGGACGGCGCGACGGGGGCCGTCTCGAAGGTGACCGTGGACGCGACCTCCTCCATCGGCGCGGCGGCCTCGAACACGCTCGTCGTCGCCGACCTCACGCTCGCGAACGGTTCGGCGTTGCGGTTCGGCTGGAACGGGACGGCGGCGGGATGCGTGGAGGTGACGAACGCCTTTGCGGCGGCGGGGACGATCGGCGTGGCGCCGGCCGATCCCGTCGATCCCAACACGCTTACGAACGGCCCCGCGCGCGTGGCGGTGCTGAGGGTGAAGGGCGCGAATGCCTTCTCGGCCGACCAGTTCGCGCGGGTGCCGACCATCGCGTGGTACGTCTCGAACGAGGCGTCGGCTGTCGTGCCGGACGACTTCCCCGGCCTGACGTTCGAGGTAGAGAACGAGGACGGCTGGACGGTCCTCTACGTGACGCTGAACCAGGTCGTCACGCAGGTGGTGGACAATTCGGGTGCCGACTACGCGTCGAAGTTCCACCAGGCGGCGACGTGGTCGAACAACAAGACGCCGGCCCAGAACGCGGGGGCGGACTTCTACTCGAACGTGGGCTGCTACCTGCCGCCCACGGGGGTGCCGGAGACGGAGGTCTACCACTTCCCCGGCCGTTCGATGACCGTTCGGAGAACGCTCACGTTCTCGTCCCGCGGAATCATCGACTTCGACCAGCTGAACATCTACACCGGCAGCACGGGCACGCAGACGATGCGCGCCTGGGTGTTCGGCCTGCAGGTCTTCACCGGAAACCTGCGGCTTGTCGGCAACAACGACTACCTCTTCACGCTCGGCAACAACACGACGCAGCGGTGGGAGAGCGCGATCTCCGGCCATTGCAACGTCATCGTCGGCATCCGCAAGCCGGATGCCAACAGCCAGGGTGGAAAGGAGAAGTGCTGCGAGTTCGGGTTGACGGGCGACAACACGAACTTCACGGGCAAGTGGACCGTCAGGCACAATTCGTCCGACATCGAGAACCCCACGCAGTTCATGATGTTCGCGGTGTGCGAGTCGCGCAACCTTGGCGCGCCGTTCAAGACGTACCAGTACGACGCGCTCACGGTCAAGAACTGGCAGGCGCTGAAGCCCGGCCGCGCGGAGAGCGTGCTGGACGACATGACGCGCGGCATCAACTTCGCGGGGGCGGACACGCAGGTCGTCACGCCGGAAGGGCGCACGCTCGCGCTGA
Source organism: uncultured Verrucomicrobiota bacterium (assembly GCA_946543025.1). GTDB lineage: Bacteria > Verrucomicrobiota > Kiritimatiellia > RFP12 > UBA1067 > RUG572. The sequence continues at coordinate 6,730 of CAMNLN010000130.1, read as the reverse complement.
AGTGCCCGATCACGCTCTCCGGTGTCCTGCACAAGTCCGGCGCGGGTACGCTCGCGCTCGGCGGCACCGTGAAGCCGAAGTTCTGCGGGGCGGCGCAGAGCGCCACGCCGCTCGCGGGCACGAACGGGCTCGTCGTGGCGGAGGGCTGGATCAAGCCGCTTTCGACGAACGGCGTGGACGGCCTTGCGGTGGAGTTCGCGGGCGGCGGCATCAAGCTCGACCGTGCGCCAACGGACGCGGGTGCGGCGGCGTACGGCTTCTGGAACACGAAGTGGTCCGCGCCGTTCGTGCGGGCGGAGGGCGTGACGGCCAAGGTGCCCGTCATTGTGGACATGGGCGATCTCGCCGACATGCCGGAGCCGATTTCGCGGTACGCCATCTGCACGGTGGCGGCGGACAAGGCGGACGCCGTGAGGGCGATGCTGGAGGTGCGGAAGCCGTTCAAGGGCTATGTGACGGACGTCGAGACGCGCGCGAACGCGGACGGTACGGCGACGCTTCTCGCGGTGGTCAAGTACGGTGGCCTCACGATCGTCATTCGGTAACATGCATCTTGAAGTTGGACGATGGACATTAAGAAGACAGTGAAGATTATCTGGATGACGGCGGTCGCGGCAGGTGCCGCCTTCACGGCCGAGGGCGTGGACGCCTTTTCGTACGTCCAGAAGGGCCTTGCGGCCTGCTACGACGGCATCGAGAACGCGGGCGCGGGCACGCATGACCCGAACGCGACCATGTGGGTGGACCTCACCGGCAACGGCAACGACGGCGCGGTGGAGGACGGCATCGCGTGGGCGGCGAACGGCTGGGTGAACTCGTCGGCGGCCGCCGTGGCAAAGCCGATTTCGGTGGGGCCCGGCCTCGCGGCGACTACCGGTTCGGAGACGTTCACGATGGAGTTCACGGGCACGCGCTCGACCGCAGCGCGCAGCACGCTCTTCGGCCAATACGCCTACAAGCCGAGCGTCAACTTCGAGTACACGGCCAACGGCGCCGGCGCCACCGCCAACTCGCTCCGGCTGCACTTCTACGTCTCGCTCGCCGAGAGCAACACGCTGAACCAGTACACGACGCAGGCGACCACGTTCCGCGTGGGCGACTCGGCCACGCTGGCCTTCACGGCGGCGCCGACCGAGCGCGGCCTCTGGAAGGACGGCGTTCGGGGAACCTTCACCGACAACACCCGAAGCGCAGACAGGATTCTCTACCGCAACACGACGTGCGACAGCGTGATCGGCGGCGATGCCGCACGAGACGGCAACCTCCAGTTCCCGTTCATCGGTACGTGCAACGCCTTTCGTCTGTACAATCGCGTACTGACGACAGAGGAATTGGCGGTCAACACGGCCGTCGACGCCGTGCGTTTCCGCGGCGCGAATCCGGCATCGCTCACGCTTCCGGCGGGCTGGGCGTTCGACGCGCAAGGCAACTTGTTGAAGACGGTGACGGTCTCGGCCATTGGTGGCACGGTCTGCCTCGGTGACGGCCCTGCTGCGGCAACGGTTACGACGAATCTCGTTCAGGATGCCTCGTCCGTCGCGTTGACCTTCACGGCAACGGCCGACGCCGGACATGAATTCGTTGGATGGGAGGGCAACACGGATGCGATCATTTCAAGCGACGGCATGGGAGTGACGGTTGACTGCTCAGGCCCCGTCTCGCTCTACGCCGTCTTCCGTTCGACAGGCGGAGTCTCCCCCATGTTCACGGCGCAGGGGCAGTACGCGACCAACGGCCTGGTGGCCTGGTTCGACGGCTACGAGAACGCGGGATTCGGCCAGCACAGCACGACCGCCAACACGTGGAAGGACCTCACCGGCAACGGCAACGACGCATCGGTTGATACGACGCTTGTCGGCTGGGGGGAGACATGTTACACGAACATTGCAACGTCGGGACATCCTGTCACGATCACTCCGGCCGGCATCACTCCTACGATTCTCGCCACGGACTGGACGGCCGAGTTCGCTACGCGGACGATCGACGCCTCTGGCACACGTTCCTCTTATTTCGGCAACTTCAAGAGCACAGGCTTGAGCATCGAGAGGCAGAACGGAAAGTTGCGCCTGTGGTACGCCAACGCGCCGAACCTTCCAAACATTGTCGCGCACGCTCAGAATGAGGCGACTGTATTCTCCGCGCTCTGCGCCCCGACGACGCAGACGGTGTACAAGGACGGTAAGTTTGTCTGGTCGGTCGTCACGAACCTGACCGCCGTCAACAAGCTCAATACGGGATTGACATATTGCATCGGAGGCGAGAACGACCGCGCAAACATGATGTTCCGCGGCAACTACTATTCGTTCCGCCTGTATGACCATCCGCTCTCCGGCGGCGAAGTGCGGATCAACGCGGCGGCTGACGCGGCGCGTCTGATGCGGAAGGTTCCCGCCACGGCGTGGATAGGCACTTCAAGCGCCGACTGGTTGGACGGCGCCAACTGGAGCGGCGGCGTGCCGAGTATGCAGGCCGCCGCGTTCGTCGCGCCGGCGGCGGGGAACCTCGACCTCGTGCTGCCGCGTTCGGTGCCGGCGCTTACCAACCTGACCCTCCGCAATGCCGCCGGCACGACGCGCGTGACGGTGCCGACGGGTGGGACCGTGCTTTCGCGCAACGGCGTCCTGACGGTCGGTAGGGGCGGCGAGTTCGTCGTGTCCGACGGGGCGACGGTCGCGTTCGACGGCACGGGCGGCACGCGCGAAGCGGATGCCTACACGATTGACGTCACGGAGGGCGGAAAGTTCATCCTGAATGGTGGAACTGTCACGCTCGATCCGTTCCGTGGCGCGTTTCGCATGAGTGGATTTGAGGGATGCACGGGTTGTCTCTCGATCGCGTCCGGCAAGCTGAGCATCAACTCGGTCGCGTCCGCGCACGGCATCCAGGCGGAGAAGGGCGGGCGGATCGAGATGACGGGCGGGACGATCTCCGTGACGGCGCCGACCTATACCCCGGCTTCGACGATGCCGCGCTTTGCGTTCCTGGACGGCGGCAGCATCGACATGTCGGGGTCGGCGGAGATAAAATTCGAGAACGTGGGCGGCATCTTCGGTGCAGGCGACGTCCGGCTTTCCGACAGTTCCAAAATCACCATCGCGCCGACGTGGACACCGTTGGAAGGTTGGGCCTATCTTTACTTCTTTCCCAACGAGGGGGAGACATGCCGCGTCACGGTCAACGACAATGCCAGCATCGCGCTGTCCGAGAGGAACACTTACGTCATGCTGGGCGACGCGGACCACGGCGGCCGCACGGTCCTGAACTGGAACTCGTCGAAGACGATCATCGCCTACAACTCGTTCGCCGTCGGCATGGGCAACGGATGCGGCGAGCTGAACCTCGCGGCGGGAACCGTGAACGGAAGGGGCCGTGGCCTCAAGATGGGCGAAAACGGCATCACGGCCAGGGAGAAGCTCTTCCCCACCGGCGTGGTGACCGTGACGGGCGGTCGGCTGCTCAACTCCAACAACACGAACGGCGACGACACGATGCACGGGCTCGTGGTCGGCGCGGGCAACTGCACGAGCCTCGTCAAACCGGGCCTGTTCCGCGGCATCCTCAACGTGGAAGGCGGCGCGGTGACGAACACGGGACACTATTTCGGCGTGGGCCTCGGCGTAGGCGAGGGCGACGTGACGCAGACGGGAGGAACGATCCACCATAAGCCGTCGTCTGGACACCAGATGATCGTGGGCGCGTGGGGCGGCACGGGACGGTATGTCGTCTCCAACGGCATGACGAGGGCCACGAGCGACGTGTACGTGGGCGGCATCACGACAAACCTCTTGCCGCACAAGCCGATTAACCTTTACACGGTCTGCCCCGTCACGAACCACTGCGCGAAAGGCCTTCTGCGCGTGGCGGGCGGGTCGTTCGCGACGGAAGGGACGCTGTGGCTGTCGCAGGACGGCGAGGGGGTTCTGGAAATCGGGCCATCGGGCGCGGTGACCGCGGCGAACGTGACGCTCACGAACACGCCTGCCGCGCTCACGGGCGACGCGGATCTCGCGGCGAAGGTACGCTTCGCGTTCGGGCCGCAGGGCGTCGGCACGCTCACGGCCGCAGGCGCGCTGACGATCGGGCCGGGCGCGACGCTGGAGGTTGACGCGACGGCGCTGGAGAAGGACGGCCGGTACCCGCTCATCGCGTACGGCACGTGCGCGGGCGATTTCACATCCGTCACGGTGACGGGCCGCGGAACGGTGGTGAAGACGCCGGACGGTTATCTCCTTGATCGCGCCTCCGGCACGGTGCTGCTGTTCCGATAGGGGGGCGCGTCTAGCCTCTTGACGCCAAACTCCGTCTTGCTTTCCGGCGGGGATTCCTGTAGAATGGCGGCGTTCCGCATCCGCGATTTACCAAAACCGAACAAGGAGAATGAAGATGAGCGCAGACGTGAACCGTCGCGAGTTTGTGAAGATCGGCGCCGCGGGCGCCGCAATGGCCGCGTTGCCCGGCATCCTCAAGGCCCAGCAGGCACCGGGCCTCGCCGCCGGCAAGTACTATCGCGCCAACGAGACCGTGCGCGTGGCGTGCGTGGGCTACTCGGATCGCTTCCGCGGCTCGCTGCTTCCGTGCTTCCTGCACCACAACAAGGAGCTGAACTTCGACATGGTGGCCGTGGCCGACCTCTGGAAGAAGCGCCTGTTCGAGAAGGCCAAGCCTGAGATCGAGAAGAAGCTCGGCCACTCGGTCGCGACCTATTCGAGCGACATGGCGCTCTACGAGACGGCGAAGGACGTGGACGCCGTGATCATCTCCACGGCCGACTTCCAGCACGCGCAGCACGCCTGCCACGCCGTGACGGCCGGCAAGGACGCCTACTGCGAGAAGCCGCTCGCCGAGGACATGTATTCCGCCAACATGCTGAAGGACGCCGTGGACGCCAAGCGCGCGGCCGGCTTCGTGCCGGGCTCCGTCCTCCAGATCGGCTCGCAGCGCCGCTCCGGCAAGAAGTACATGGCCGCGAAGGAGTTCATCAACTCCGGCAAGTTCGGCGACATCTCCTACGTCGACCTCCGCTGGAACGTGAACCAGCCCAAGCGCTGGCGCCGCCCCGAGGCGCTGATCGCTTCGCTTAAGGAAGAGGACGTCGACTGGAAGATGTGGCTCCTCGACCGCGATCCCGCCAAGTATCCGTTCGATCCGCGCAAGTATCTCGAGTTCCGCCTCTTCTGGCCGTTCAGCTCCGGCACGCCCGGCCAGTGGATGTGCCACCAGATCGACACGGTGGCGTGGTTCATGGACATCCCCTACCCGAAGAGCGCGATGTCCTCGGGCGGCCTCTACCAGTGGGTCGACGGTCGCATGAGCTACGACACGTTCACCACCGTGCTCGAATATGGCGAGAGCGGCGTGAAGGGCAAGGGCTTCCAGTGCGTGTTCCAGAGCCACCAGACGAACTGCGGCGGCGGCTCGAACCCCAACCGCGAATCCCCGATCGAGAAGTACTTCGGCCCGAACGGCTGCGTGGACATGGGCCGGGGCATGGTCACGAACGAAGGCGTGGAGACGAAGAAGGGCTGGACGGAAGAGGCGCTTCCCGCGCCGAAGGAAGAGGTCGTGACGAGCGCCAACACCGGCGGCGACCAGCTGACCTCCGCCCACATGCGCAACTGGATGGAGTGCGTGCGCGCGCGCAAAAACCCGAACGCCCCGATCGAGGCCGGCTACTCGCACGCGATCGCCCTCATCATGGCGAACGCCTCCGCCCGCACCGGCATGCGCGCCACGTTCTGCCCGAAGTCGCGCCAGGTGATGGTGGGCGGCAAGCCGTTCGTCGGCTACGCCTCCACGGCCTGCTGCGGCAAGGCGAAGTGCTGCGGCTGACGGGCCGGCAGACGGACGGCATGGCTTTTTCGTGGCGATATGGTATACTGTCGCCATGAAAAAGCAGACCTTCTCCAACATGGTCATCGCCCAGTCGGGCGGGCCGTCCATGGTCATCAACCAGTCGCTCGTGGGCGCGGTGCTCGCGGCGCGCAAGTCGTCGAGGATCGGCAAGATCCTCGGTGCGCGGCACGGCATCGCCGGCATCCTCGCGGACGACTACATTGACCTGCGCAAGCCGACGGCGACGAAGCTCGAGGCGATCGCCGCCACGCCCGGCTCCGCGCTCGGCAGCGTGCGCAAGAAGCCGACGGCGGAGGACTGCCGGAAGATATTCGAGGCGTTCAAGCGCCGGAAGGTGGGATTCTTCTTCTATATCGGCGGCAACGACTCGGCGGACGCCGCGCGCATCGTGGCGGAGGAGGCGGAGAAGGACGGCTATCCGCTCGTCTGCTACCATATCCCCAAGACGATCGACAACGACCTGCGCACCTGCGACCACACGCCCGGCTTCGGCTCCGCCGCCCGTTTCGTGGCGAGCGCGCTCATGGGCGACGATCTCGACAACCGTGCGCTCGGCGGCGTAAAGATCGACGTCATCATGGGCCGCGACGCCGGCTTCCTGACGGCGGCGAGCGCGCTCGCCCGCGTACGCAAGGACGACGGTCCGCACCTCGTCTACCTGCCGGAGCGTCCGTTTTCGCTCGACGGGTTCGTGGCCGACGTGCAGGCTGCCATGAAGAAGTTCGGGCGGTGCGTGGTGGCCGTCTCGGAAGGCATCCGCGAGGCGGACGGCACGCCCGTCGCCGCACGCTTCGCGAACGGCGAGCGCGACTCGCACGGCAACCTCCAGCTCTCCGGCACGGGCGCGCTCGGCGACGCGCTCGCCGCCCATCTCAAG
>CAMNLN010000129.1 GCA_946543025.1 uncultured Verrucomicrobiota bacterium | reverse complement strand
TCGGCGCACGACGCGCGCACAGCGTTCGTCACCGTCACGTCGCCGTTGATGACGCTGCCCGCGCCCGTGAAGGTGGAGAGCACGACCGGGTGCTCGAAGAGGTTCAGCGTCGCCCCCGCCTCCACGCGCACCGGCGTGTTGGACGGGATCGCGCCCGCCACTTGCGCGTTCAGGGCGCCCTGCTCCACGGCGATGCCGCCCGTGATCGTGTTGGTGGCGTAGAGGTTCAGGTTGTAGGCGCCGCGCTTCACGAGCTCGCCCGCGTGGCCCTCGTTGCTCGTGAGCGTCAGCTCGCACGCCCAGAGCGCCTTGCGGTCCGGACTTTCCACGAACGCCTTCGTCCCCGCGCCCCAGTCGCACCCGCGCGAGGTGACGACGACGTGCGTGAGCTTGTGCGCGTCGAAGTCGTAGTCCGCATACGCGCTCGCGCCCCAGCCCTCGCCCTGGAACACGATCCGCGCGATGCCCATGTAGGCGGTGTTGGTGGCCGCCACCTGCGGCAGGACCACGCGCTCCACGCCCTGGCCCGTGGGCGACTCGTAGTGGAACGGCGGCATGCTCTCCGCGGAACTCCCCGTCGCCTCGCCCGTGCAGGACGTGTCGAACACGAACCCCTTCTTCCAGACGACGAAGTGCTCGGGGCAGGCCTTGAAGAAGTTGGCGGCCGTGGGGTCGATGCCGTTCCAGCCCCACCCGAACGTGGGCTGCATCGTGCCGCCGTCCACGTTCACGCACGCCATCGACCCGGCGATGCGGTTCTCCTTCGGGCGGAAGCGGTTGGCCCGGAAGAGCGCGCCGTCCGAGAGGTTGAAGATGTTCGTGCTGAGGCTGCGGTCGCTGCCCATCACGAAGCGCTCCGTCTTGAACACAGTCCCCGTGCCGCGCACCGTCACCTCGCTCACGCCGTTCGTCCAGTTCATCGTGAAGCGGTCGCTCTGCCCGCCCCGCGTGACGAGCGTGTCGTTCGTGCCGCCCGTCTGCACGAAGAGCCCCGTGCCCCGGCACCCGGCGTACATGACGCCTGTGTTCTTCATCTCGAAGAACCCGCCCTTCTGGCGGAACGCGCCGAAGCTGTTCGCCCATTCCGCGATGTAGACGGTGTTGCTGAAATGCGCCGCGCCGCCCTCCAGCGTGTAGTAGCCCTGGCCGTTGGCCGATTCGCCGATGCGCGGCGCGTCGGCGGACGTGCACTGCAGCGTGCCGCCCGTCTGGCGGAAGCGGGACTTGACGTTGCCGCCGTTCGCCACGCGCAGGAAGCCGAGGTTGAGCGTGCCGGCCGCGAGCAAGGCCGTCGCGCCGTCCCTCATCGAGAAGCCGCGGCGGAACACGCGCGTCGCGCCGCTCGTCATGGCGAACGTGCCGCCAGAGGCGTACACGTTGCCCTCAAGGTCCGCCGGGCCGTTGAGCCACAGCGTGCCGCCGCCGGTCTTCACGAAGCGGCAGTGGTGGTCGTAGTCGAGGCCCGTGTCGCTCGTCAGCGGGCCGTTGACTTTGATCGCCGTGGCGGCTTTCGTGTCAAGGTACGCCTCGACGACCGTGCCATTGGCCGGACCGTACTTGGCGATGTGGATGGGGCCGTTGAAGGTGTTGTCCATGCCAGCGTTGGCAACGAGGGTCCGGCCGGTGTAGAGCCGGACGGCCGCCTGGATGGGGTGCGCGGCGTTTTGCGACCACAGCGACAGCGTGCCGACGTTCGTGACGACGAGCGTCGTGTCCGCGCCGTCCGGGAACTTGGCCGTGCTCTGGAACGTGAGCGTGCCGGTCGTGTTCAGGAACGTGCCGGCGCGCAGGGTGTTGTAGAGGCAGAGGTTGTCGCCGCCGAAGCGCGTGAGCGTGTGGCCGTTCAGCTCGATGACGTCGTTTTCGGCGTTCATGCCCCAGCGCCTCGCGCACTCGATGGACGCGTCGTCGGAGAGGACGAGGCGGCTCAGGAGGCCGTCCGCGTTGCCGCTGTTGGTCTGCGAGTAGCGGAACGCGCCGCAGCCGTCCGCGCCGTCGCCCGCGATCGTGATCGTATGGCCCTTGAACACGGCAGTGCCCTGCTTGCCGTCGGGATGCGCGAGCTTCGGCCAGAACGTGCCGCCCTTCTCCACGGTGATCGGCGTGCCCGATCCGAGCGCGGCCCTGTCGGTGATGACGAGCGTGCCGGCCTCCACCACGGTCTGGCCCGTGAACGCCGTGGTGGCGGCGGAGAGCGTCGCCTCGCCCGCGCCGCGCTTCACCACCTTCGTGATCGAGGCCGCGAGCGGCGTGGCGTAGGTGTCCGAACGGCCGCCCGGCACATCGAGGACGAGAACGCCGTCTTCCACCTCCATGCGCGAGGCGTTGACGTAGAGCGCACCGCCGGAGATCCAGCCGTCGGCCGCCGTGTAGACGCCCGCCGCGAGCGCCGTGCCGCCGCGCGTCGCCGCCGGCACGTAGAGGCACGCGCCGTCCGGCAGGGCGAGCGTGACGCCGGCGTCGAGCGCGAGCGTCTCGGCGAGCGCGCCGCCCGGCGTGGCCGTGAACGTGACCGTGCCGCTGCCCGTGAGCGACAGCGCGCGGCAGGCGGCGGTGACGCCGCCCGCGTCGACGGTCGATCCGGCGGGAATGGTGGCGGAGCAGCCGTAGCCCGGCGCGGCGGAACCGCCGCCGGTCGTCTGCCAGTTCGCCGCCGCGAGCCAGTCCGCCGTGCCGGACGCGCCCGTCCACGCGCGCGCGCCGTCGTCCGTCGCCGCGTCGCCGCCGCCCGCGAAGGCGTTGCCCGAGACGGGACCGTACACGAGGCCGGACACGGCGTCCTTCAGCGCGTAGCGTCCGTCGACGAGGCACGGGCGGAAGTCGCGCACCAGCTCGTCGTGGTCGTAAATCTGGCAGGAGTAGAGTCGTGCCTTCGCCTTCTGGTCGGAGAACGCCGTGCCGAGCGCGTTGTTGCCGTCGGCGAGCAGCGTCAGCGGAAAGTCCGACGCCTGGGTGACCTGCGCGGACGTGGTGCGGGTGGCGACCTGCGCGCCGTCCTTGACGATCGTCGCCGTCCTGGTGGCGGCGTCGAGCGTGAAGACGTGGCGATCTTCGGCCGCCATGTACTGCGGGCTGAACGCCGTCCAGTCGCCGGTGCCGTCCTGGAGGGCGAAGGAGAGTCCCTTCGACCCGTTCACGTAGTGCTGGAAGATGAGGCCGCGGTTGCTGCCGAACAGGCGCTGCTGCACCGTCGTCGTGTCCAGCAGCATGTAGTCGATCACGACCTTCGTGCCCGGGTTCGCGAAGTACCCGGTGTTCACCGCCTGCGTCCCGTCGGACTCGACGTAGGCATCCTCGGCGACCGCCGTGAAAACCGCCATGCCGACGGCTCCCGCCGCCACCACACAACTGAACATGCTTTTCATTTGTCTGCTCGCTTTCTTCGCGGCGCGCACCGCTTGGGCGGTACGCAAACCTCGCCTGGCTACAACCATAGCCGATGCTAGCATATCATATTCCAGCCTTTTCCCGCAAGCCGAAAGGATGTGCCGATGCTCACTTGAGAATCATGATGGTGCCCGCCGGTTTCCCGTAGCAGAGGGTCCGAATGCCGTTCTTCGCCTGGGCAAAGGACGAAGGACAAAAGCCGCCATAGTCCTCCGTCTTCCGTCCTCTGTCCTTTCCATAACGACCTCTACTTCAGCAGAATCATCGTGCCGATGACCGGGCCGAAGTTGTACGCGCCCGCGCCGCTCTTGAAGAGCGACCACTTCGTCGATCCCGTGTAGCCGTCCGCGATGCGCAGGGTCGGCGTGCCGTCCACCGTGTGGGCCGTGAACGCCGCGACGGAGCCGCGCTTCGCGTACGTCTCCAGGTTCTCCGGGTCGGTGATCTCGAACACGGCCCCTTCCGCGAACGTCAGGCCGTTCGCGAACGTGGCGTGCTTGCCCGCGAACAGCTCGGCGCACGTCGCGCGCAGCGCGTTCGTCACCGTGACGTCGCAGCCCGTCACGTTGCCCGCGCCCGTGAACGTGGAGAGGAATGCCGGACGGTTCACGGCGAACTGCAGCGTCGCGCCCGATTCCACGCGGACGGGCGTGTTGGACGGCACGACGCCGATCGTGCCGGCATAGAGCGTCCCCGACTCCACCGCGATGCCGCCCGTGATCGTGTTGGTGGCGTAGAGGTTGAGCGTCTGCGCGCCGCGTTTCACCAGCTCGCCGCACATGCCCTCGTTGCTCGTGAGCGTGAGCGCGCAGGCATAACGCGCCGACCGGGTGGGGTTTTCGAGATAAGCCTTCGTGTCGTCGCCGTAGTTGCAGCCGCGCGAGGTCACGACGACGTGCGTGAGCTTGTGCGCGGCGTGGTCGAACTCCGCGTACGCCGTCGCGCCGTAGCCCGTCGCGCTCTCGAACACGACGCGCGCGATGCCGTGGTAGTTGGTCGCGAGGAACCCCGCGTCCGTCGGCAGGGAGACCGTCTCCACGCCCTTGCCCGTCGGCGCCTCGAACGCCATCGGCATGTAGCTCGCGGCCACGCCGGACGGCTGGCCGCCGGATTCGTTGGAGCTCTCGGACGTGTCGATCGTCATCCCCTTTCCCCAGATCGTAAAGTGGTCGGGATTCCGCGAGTAGAACCTCGCGTCCCCTGCGCCGATCCCGCTCCAGCCGTGCCCGAACACGGGCATGACCGTGCCGCCGTCCACGTTGACGCAGGCCAGCGTCCCGGCGAGCGCGTTCTCGCGCCGGATCAGGCGCGTGGCCTTCAGCGTCGCGCCGTCCCGCAGGGTGAACGTGTTGGTGGAGAGGTGGCCGTTGCCGCCGAAGTTCAGCGTCTCCGTGTCGAGCAGCGTGCCCTCGCCGGACACCGTGACGTCGGAGATGCCGCCCCAAGGGCTCATCGTGAAGCGCCCCGTCTGTCCCACCCCGGCGACGCGCGTGATGTTCGTGCCGCCGCTCTGGTGGTACACGGCGGTTCCGGCGCGCCCCACAAACAGGGCATCGCTCGGGCCGAACTTGAACAGGCCGCCCGTCTGCCGGAATCCGCCGAAGCTGTTTGTGTTGGCGGCCACGTAGAACGAGTTGCTCACGTACGCCTCGCCGCCCGTCATCACCCAGTGGCCGATGCTGTTTTTGCTCTCGCCGTCGAACGTGTTGCCCTTCACGCCGAGGACGCCGCCCGTCTGGCGGAAGAGGCCTTTTTGCGCGCCGTTGCCGAGACGGATCCAGTTGATGTGCGTATGCCCTCCGCCCACGAGCACCTCCGACCACTCGTTGACGATGAAGCCGTTCCTGTACACGCGCGACGCCGTGCTCGTCATCGCCGTCAGGCCGCCGCTCCAGTGATACGTATTGCGGGTCATGTCCACGTCGCCGTTCAGGAACATGCGGCCAGTGCCTTTCCTGGAGTATGTCGTCCCCGTCGTCGAGCTTGTCCCCGCTTCACCCGTGAACGGGCCGTCCAGATGCAGAACGTTGTTGTTGCTGACCTCGACCGTCACCTCGCCGCCGGCGACGGAACCTGCATGGTTCAGCAGGTAGACCTGTCCGGAAATGTGGTTGACGCTCGCGGCCGTGCCGGAGAAGGCATAGAGATACTGCCCGGGAAAGAACTTGAACGTCGAGGGGATGATCCCGCTCACGCCCCAGAGAAGATAGTTGCTCGAGTTCGTCGAGACGAACGTCGTGTCAGCCGAGCATTTCACATTGCCCTGGAACGTGATGCGCCCCTTGTTCGCCTCCACTGTGCCGCCCGCGCCGTTCACCGTGGCGTTGTTGATCATCCACTGGTCGCCCGACCGGGCGGAGTCGTTCCAGATGCGCTTGAGCGTGTGCCCGTTGAGGTTGAGGACGCCGCCGTTGGTGCCGTGGACGCCCCAGCGGTAGTCGCACTCGATGGTGGCGTCGGCCGCGAGGTTGACGGTGCCCAGCAGGCTGTCGTCGTATCCGGCGCCGTCGGGCGGGAGGAAGCGGATCGCGCCCTTGCCGTCCACGCCGTCGCCGGAGATCGTCACCGGATGGTCCGAAAAACGTTTGGTCGTCTGCCCGGCTGCCTTCGGCGTCTTGAAGTAGAGCGTGGCGCCGCTCGCCACGGTGACGGGCGTCTTCGCGCCCACCGCGCCGAGCACGGTGAGGGAAAGCGTACCCTCCTCGATCACCACCGCGCCCGTGAACGCCGTCGTGGCGGCGGTGAGGACGACCTCGCCCGCGCCGCGCTTCACGAGCCGCGCGTAGTTCCCGATGGCGGCGCTGTTCGTGAACGACTCGCCGGCGGCGGCCGTCACGACGAAGTCGGTGCCGTCGGCCTCCGCGCTTCCGGCAAACGCCGCGCCGACGGCGATCACTATGCCCACAAAGACAACCTTTTTCATTTTCTGCGCTCCTTCTGATCGGCGCGCACCGCTCATGCGGCGCGCAAACCTCACCTGGCTACACTGGCTACAATCTTACACGGAGAAAACATATCAAATTCCAGTCTTTTCCGCAAGCGCAAAGACGGCGGACGGAAAGTTGCGCCGACGGATGCGGGCGCGCCGACGGAGATATGGTATACTTTTCACATGAAATTCAGAAGCACCCTTTTTGCAGGCGTTCTGCTGACGGTTGCGGCCGCAGGCGGAACCGCCGCCTGTCAAGCCTCACTCTCGCTGAACGGCGCGTGGCGGCTGAAAGGCTGGCCCACGCCCGACCGGGGCAGCGTACGGTCGCTGGCGGACGTCCCCGCCGCGACGGTCGACGTTCCCGCGACGGTGCCCGGCTGCTACGAGCTGGACCTCTGCGCCGCCGGGCTTCTGCCCGACCTCTTCTACGCGAACAACCAGTACGCCGCGCGAAAGTACGAGGGGCACCAGTGGCTCTACGCGCGGACGTTCGTTCTCGGCGAGGTGCCGCCGGACGAAAAGGCGTTTCTCGAGTTCGACGGGCTGGACACGCTGTGCGACGTCTTCCTCAACGGCCGCAAGGTGGGCGAGGCGGCGGACATGTTCATCCCGCACGCGTTTGACGTGACGCGATTCGTCCGGGACGGCGAGAACGAGCTGTCCGTCCTTTTCCGTTCGCCTGTCGTCGAGTCCCAGTTCAGCGAGATCGCGCCGATCGGCAACGCGGGCTCCACCTCCGAGCTGGAGGCGTTCCGCAAGCCCGCCCACATGATTGGATGGGACATCCTGCCGCGCTTCATCTCGGCGGGAATCTTCCGCGACGCCCGCCTCGTCGTACGCCGGCCGGAGCGCATCCGCGACCACTTCTGCGCCTTGCTGAGCCTCGATCCGGAAAAACGCTCGGCGCGGTACATGCTCGACCTCCGGCTCGAAGGGCCGTTCCGCCGCCTCGACAATTCCGAGATCGTGGCCACGGTGTCGCGCAAGGGCAAGACCGTCGCCCGTCCGCGCGCGAAAGTCCTGCACTGGACGCCGCGCCTCCACTTCGGCATCGACGGCGCCGACCTCTGGTGGCCGCTCGGCTTCGGCGAGCCGGCGCTCTACGACGTGAAGATCGAATGGACGGATTCCACGACGAAGGAAATCTTCGCCGAGCAATCCTTCCGGCTGGGCGTCAAGAAGGTCGATTTCGTCCTCTCCGACTACGACATCGCCACGAAGCGTCCGGGCGAGATGAAGTTCGTCGTGAACGGCAAGCCGTGCTTCATCCGCGGGACGAGCTGGACGCCCGCCGACGCGCTGCACTGCCGCGACAAGGACCGCATCGTTCCCACGCTCGAACTCGTCCGGGAGGCGAACTGCAACATGATTCGCGCGTGGGGCGGCGGCCTCTACGAGCCGGAACCCTTCTGGGACTGGTGCGACGAGAACGGCGTGATGGTGTGGCAGGACTTCTGCTTCGCCTGCACGCAATACCCGCAGAACGACGCGGCCTTCCAGGAACTGGTGCGCAAGGAGACGATCGCCGTGGCGAAGCGTCTGCGGAACCATGCCTCGCTCGCCCTCTGGTGCGGCAACAACGAGAACGACTCCGTCTTCCGACTTGGGCCGTGGAAAGCGTACGGCGCCGATCCTAACCGGGACGTCTTCTCCCGCCGCATCCTGCCGGAGGTTCTGCGCGAGTTCGACCCCACGCACCCCTACCTGCCAAGCTCGCCGTACGTCGACGAGGACGTGGTGGCGGGGCGGACGCGGTCCGTCGAAGGCCACTATTACCGCCGCTGGTGGAAAGGCGAGCTGTTCACCGCCACGCACGAGAAGTTCTACAGCGAGTTCGGCTGCCACGGCTGCCCGGCCGCCGCGTCCATACGCGAAATGTTCTCGCCCGACTGCCACGAGCCGTTCGTCAGCCCCAAGGAGAAGAACGCGATGTGGAACGTGCGCTACATGCCCTACGTGCCCGGCGAGTATCTTTCCAACGAGCTCGTCCCCGGCGAGCCGCCGCCCGGCGTCTTCGAGTTCAACGACCAGTGGATCAAGCGCGGCGTGTGCGTGTTCGAGAACAACCTCGCGCGCAACAAGTTCGTCGCCTGCCGCAACCACCGCATGATCCTGCAGATGCACATGCTCTTCGGCGACGTCGAGACGGACCTCGACGGTTTCGCGCTGGAGAGCCAGTGCACGCAGGCGGAAGGCATGAAGTTCATCGTCGAGCACTGCCGCGCGCGCAAGTTCGCGGGCAAGACCGGCATGACATGGTGGAACGTCCGCGACGGCTGGCCGGTCATCTCGGACGCGGTGGTCGAGTACAACGGCCGCCGCAAGCTCGCCTACGAGTACGTCAGGCGCGCCCAGCAGGACGTCCTCGTGATGGTGGACGAGGACGGCGGCGTGCTCGTCGTGAACGACCTCCTCCGGCCCGTCAAGGGGCATGCGACGCTCACGGACGCCGAGAGCGGGAAGAACTTCTTCGACGGCGACTTCGCGTGCGAAGAAAACGCCGTCGCGAAGATCGGTATGGTCCGCCTCGCCGGCCAGGGCGTGGTCAAGATCGCCTACGCCGTCGAGGGCAAGGGCTTCTCAAGCCACTACCTCTACGGCGGCCCCACGCAGAAGTACGTGGGCGAGAAGAAGATC
>CAMNLN010000128.1 GCA_946543025.1 uncultured Verrucomicrobiota bacterium | reverse complement strand
CGGCGAAAAGACGCATTTGTTTCCAGTCTCGTCCATGAGTTGATTCCGTCCGGCCATCGGCCGATGCAAGACGCATGATAGCAAAACCACCCCCGCCGTTCAAGCGGCAACCTGTTCTGGACTTTACCAATTTGACCGGGCCTGGCCCATGGCGGGAAAAAGGTGCGGCGACCGACCGCCGAAAAAACAGGCAACCTCAAGGAAAAATCAAGAAATCATCGCGGCACGGCTTTTCCCCACAACATGTTTGGACGGAGGCCCATCTTTACTCTCACATGCGCGCCACGCGCGATGTCCGCGTGTTTCAGAACGGTCGTGCCGTTCGCCGACACGCCATCCACCTCCACGGACTGGATGTACTTTGCATCGACGGTGGCGTCCTGCGCATCCAAAACGAAATTTTCCCCGTTTTCGAGGTGGATCGTCACTTTCGTGAACACAGGGCTGCCCCACTGGTACTCCGGCAAGCCCGGCGTCACGGGATAGAAGCCCAGCATGGAGAACACCGCGTAGGCGCTCATCCCGCCGCCGTCCTCGTCTCCGCACATGCCCATGCGGTCGTCGCGAAACCAGCAATCGAGCGTCTTGCGCACGAACTTCTGCGTCTTCCACGGCTCGCCCGTGAAGTTGTAGAGATACGGTATGTGAAAGCTCGGCTCGTTCGCCATCGTAAACGCCCCCATCAGACCCGTGCAGCCGTCCGGCATCTGGGCGCAAAAAGCCCACCGCCGCCCGACGCCGGTGTTGAGCATCGCATCCAGCTTGCGGGACATCGCCTGCGGTCCGCCGAAGAGTGCCAACAAGCCCGACAGGTCGTGTTGCACGTCCCAGATGTATGTCCACGCATTGTTTTCCGTATAATAGTGGCGTGCACCAAAGCCGCCGCAGATCATGTAGTCAAACGGCTCGATGAATTTGCCGTCGGCGTCCTTCGGATGGAAGAACTGCGTCTTCGGGTTCCACAGGTTGGCATAGTCCTTCGCTCGCTTCGCATATTTCGCGACCGTTTCCGCGTCCATGCCGAGTTCCTTGCCCATTTCCGCCAACGCCCATGCGTCGTAGCTTGCGCCTTGTGTCACGGAGACGGTCTGCCGCCGTTCCCAGCCCGTGTCGACGCCTTTCACCGTCTCCTTCTCGTCCGGACGGATCGCCGGATACCAGCCGTGCTCCTTGTAGAAACGGTCAAGCTCCGTGAGCGGTCCGCGATGCCACGGAATGAGGCTTTCCGTCTCCTCCGTGTGGTCCATCAGCTCGAACGCCCGCCGCGCGTCATACCCTCGGATGCCCTTCCGCCATGCGTCGAGGAACATGATCGCCGGATGCCGGTTGACCATGCAGTGCGCGTCGCCGCACACGCCCGGAAAAACCGGCATCCACCTCTCCGGGTTCTGCTCGGCCATGCGCACGTAGCTCGCGAGCTTGGCGGACTCTTCTCGCGGACGAAGGATCGTCATGAGCGGATGGGCGGCACGAAACGTATCCCACGTCCAGTCGTCCGTGTAGTAGTCCACCCCTTCCGTCTCATGGATTCTTCCGTCGAAGCCCCGGTATTTTCCGTCCTCCGTAATGTTCTGCATCCGCTCGTAGCAGCGCCACAGCGCCGTGTAGAACACGCGTCGCTCGGCGGCGGTTCCGCCCTCCACCTCCACCTGGCCCAACACGTCGTTCCACCGCCGCTTCGCCGCCGCCGCGAGCGCTTCCAGGTCGAAGTCTTTCATTTCTGCCGCCAGATTCCGAGCCGCCTGCTCCATCGAAAGGTAGGAGATTCCGAAACGCATCTTTACCGTCTCCGGCCCCTTGCCGAAGAATACCGCCGTGCGGCCGCCGGATGTCTTCACCGCCGTCGGCGTCCGATCGAACTCCGCGTGCAGGTAGATGCGCGCAGGCAGTCCGTAGCGGATGGAATGGATGTCGATCCCGCGCAGGACCTTCCCCTCCACGCGGCAGGGGCCATCCTTCGCGTCGCGCAGGCCAAACACGAGCGCGTGCGTCCCGGGCCGCTCGAACGCGAAGGACGCGATGGCCGTCTTCTCGCCGGGCGCGAGCGCGAACGTCACGCCCTGCGTGTCGAGCCACACGTCGTAGCGCCAGGGCGTGGCGTGCTCCTGATCCCACGTAGACGACCAGCGCCCAAACACGTCTTCTGCCGCACCCGAGTACGGGCAAACGGGAAAGTACGACACGCCTCGATGGCTCGGGCAGTGCAACCCGACCGCCGACACCCTGTCCTCGGTGTACTGCCTTTCCGGCGCGTTGAACCGAAACTGCGCATTCGGACGCTGCACGGTCCGCAGCGTGGGCACCAGCATGTGGCTGATCGACCCAATCCCCGTGTTCACCTCGTCTGCCATGTCCGCCCGCGTCGCGCCCAGCGCCACGCAACCGGCGGCAACCAAAGAGATCGCTTTCGTCATCAGAAATCCTTTCATGGACATGAACCTCGCTTGCGCAGGCTATTCTACACGATTCCCGCTCGTCCGACAATCGCAGATATGGTATACTGCGCGCTTTCCTAGGAGGAAGAAAACATGTCACGCACCGCGAAAATCATCGGATTGCTGCTGGCCGCGATCTCCGCGCTCGGTTTCGCCTCCACGTTCGTCATCGGCTCGGCGCTCACACGCGAATGCGGCGTGTCGCCCGAGGTCCTCTCCTTTCTCCGCTTTGCGATCGCAGGTTCGGCGATGGCCCTCGTCGCGTGCGCCACGCGGCATGGACGCGCCCGAATGGCCGCCGTCAGCCGAAGGGAAGCCCTGACGATCGCGTGGCTGGGCCCCGTCGGCACCTCCATCATGGCCTGGTGCGTCTTCATGGGCTGCGCGCACGTAAGCTCGGTGAACGCGTCGATGGCGGACGCCCTCGCACCCTTGCTGATCTTCGCGTTCGCCGCAGTCCGTACGCGCCATATCGCGCCCGTCGACCTCGCCTGCCTCGTCTGCGGCTTCATTGGCGCGCTCCTCGTCATGCAGATCGTCAACGCCGGCGGCCTCGCGATCCAGTCGTTCTCCGTCGGAGACCTCTATGTGCTGGGCGGTGCCGTCACATGGGCCGTCTACACCGTTGGCGGCACAGACCTCATCCTCCGCCACGGCTCGTTCGTTTTCACCGTCTGGACAATGCTCGCCGGCACCATGGCAATCGGCCTCGTGCTCCCCTTCGGCGACTTCGCGTGGCCGACAACGCCCAAGGCGTGGTTGCTCGTCGTGGCGCTCAGCTTCGTCTCCACCCTTCTTCCTTTCTGGACCTGGAACGCCGCGCAGAAGTTCCTGCCGATGTCCGTCCTCGGCGTGACGGCGTATTTCATCCCCGTCGTCACGCTTGCGCTCGCGTTCGCGCTTCTCGGCGAATCATCCACCGTACTTCAGCTCGTCGGCACGCTCCTCGTGATCGCCTCCGCTACCATCGAGACCCGTCGCCACTGACCGACACATTTCGATTGACGGCTGCAGGGGGACTTGTGGTACAATCCGCCCAACAGCAACGAAAGGACCCACGATGAAAATCTTCCAGTCATTCCTTGCCTGCACGTTCGCCACCGCCTTGACGTACGCGCAGGAGTTCGTGACCTACGAGCAGTTCGGTGCGATCGGCGACGGCAA
Organism: uncultured Verrucomicrobiota bacterium; assembly: GCA_946543025.1. GTDB lineage: Bacteria > Verrucomicrobiota > Kiritimatiellia > RFP12 > UBA1067 > RUG572. The sequence goes on along the minus strand of CAMNLN010000128.1, from coordinate 5,389 downwards.
GGCCGACGACCAGCAGGCCATCGTCGCCGCCCATGCGGCCGCCAACGAAAAAGGATTGCCCGTCAAGGCCACCGACAGCAAGACATACTACATCGGCGGCGGAAGCACCGTCGCCATCGTCAAGACGGACGTCGACTTCGGCACGGCGAAATTCGTGATTGACGACCGGAACCCGAAAAATCTCCGCGCGCCCATCTTCCGCATCGTATCCAACGAACGCCCGTTCGCGGTAAAGGGCGTGAAGACCCTCTCGCGCGGACAGGCGAAGCTCGACGTGTCGCTGCCGTCCGACTGTCTGCTCATCGCGGTCAACGACAAGGTGCGTCGCTACATCCGCTACGGACGCAACCAGAACAAGGGCGTCGCGCAGCGGGAGGTGTTCCTCGCAAGCCGCGACGGCACGATCGACCCGCGCGCGCCGATCACATGGGACTTCGACGTGGTCACGTCCCTCTCGGCGCATCCGATCGACACGCGTACGCTCGTGATCAGGGGGGGGACGTTCACCACGATCGCGAACCAGGCGGAGTCCAAGTACAACTACCATGCGCGCAACTTCAGCGTGGAGCGCTCCAACGTGCGATTCGAAGGCGTGAAGCACTTCGTGACAGGCGAGCTTGACCATGGCGCGCCGTACGGCGGCTTCTTCTCCATCCAGAACTGCGCGAACGTGACGGTGACGAACTGCCTGTTCACGGCGCACAAGACCTACTCCACGATCGGCGCCGCGGGGCTGCCGGTCTCGATGGGATCGTATGACCTCTCCGTGGGATCGGCGGTGAACGTGTCGTTCATCTCCTGCCGCCAGACCACCGACATCAACGACACCCGGTACTGGGGGCTTCTCGGATCAAACTACTGCAAGAACATGCTTTATGACGACTGCGTGTTCTCGCGCTTCGACGCGCACATGGGCGTGGCGAACGCGACGATCCGCAACTCCGAACTCGGCTACATGGGCATCAACGCGATCGGTTTCGGCACGTTTCTCGTGGAAAACACCACGGTGCGCTGCGGCTCGTTCTTCAACCTGCGCAGCGACTACGGCAGCACGTGGAACGGCGATTTCATTGTGCGCAACTGCACGTTCGTGCCTCGGAACGGGAAACCGGCCGTCGGCACGCTCGTCAACGGATCCAGCACGGACTGGCACGACTTCGGTTACGAGTGCCACATGCCGCGCCGGATCGTGTTCGACGGTCTCAAGATCGAAGACGCCAACCACCCGGAGAAGTACGACGGCCCGTTCGTGTTCGGCCAATTCAACAAGAAGAACATCTCTCCCGATTACATGGAGAAGTTTCCTTATCACGTGACGGAAGAGATCGTGCTCAAGAACGTGACGACCGCCAGCGGGAAGGAACTTGTCCTCAGCCCCAACACGTACATGTTCCGCAACGTAAAGGTCGTACGGAAGTAGTCCCATGAGCGACATCCGTATTGGCTTCGGTTACGATTCGCACCGCTTCGAAGCGGGGGGCAAGCTCGTCCTTGGCGGCGTGGAGTTCCCCGGCGAGGCCGGCCTCAAAGGCCATTCTGACGCCGACGCCCTCATCCACGCCGTCATCGATGCGATCCTCGGCGCGGCGGCGCTCGGCGACATCGGTTCGCATTTTCCCGACACCGACATGCGTTGGCACGGCGCCGACTCCACGCAGCTTCTCTCGGCGGCCGTCGCGGAGGTGAGAGCCGCCGGCTGGACTGTCGGCAACATCGACGCCACGGTCATCTGCGAACGTCCCAAGGTCGGGCCGCGCGTGGCGGAGATTCGCTACCGTCTCGCCGAACTGCTGTGGCCGGACGATTCCGAATCCGGCGTTGCGCGCGTGTCCGTAAAAGGAAAGACGAACGAGCGAATGGACGCCGTCGGCGCCGGCCTCGGCATCGAAGTTCATGCCGTCTGTCTCCTCAAGTCCCTCTAGTTTTGTTATACTAGCGCCATGAAAAACACGATCTCTCGCAGAAAATTCCTCGCCTCGTCCACGGCCCTCGCGGCCGTGGCCGGCTGCATGACCGACAAGTCCGCGTCCGCTCCTGCGGCGGTGCAGGAAATGTCGGCAGAGTCCGGCATCCGTGTACGCTTTCTCGGCAGCGGCTCCGCCAGCTGGAAGCCGGAATGGGCCAAGAACCCGCACATGCGCCGCCAATCGAGCGTGCTCCTCGAGAACAAGGTGCTTATCGACTTCACGACGTGCTCGTTCGACAAGCTGCCGAAGGACTGCCATCCAGAAGTTCTCTTCCAGACGCACTCCCACGGCGACCACTACAACCCCAAGGCCGCAGTCAAGTCCGGCGTCAAGCGGATGTACGTGCAGGAGACATGGGCGGACGCCGCCCGCCAAGAGGTGAACGCGGCGGCGATGGAGCTTTCTCTCCCTGCGCCAGAGGTCATCGGCCTCCCGTTCGGCAAGCCGGTGGTGGAGTGCGGCATGCGGTTCACGGGCGTGCCCGCGAACCACAGCACCTCCCGCGTCACCGACGGTACGCTGGAACGCACTTCGCTCTACCTCGTCGAGAAAGGCGCCTCGCGCCTCCTCTACGCCACCGACACCGGCGGCATCATGGGTGACGCCGCGCGGATGATGGGCATCGACCCTCACGTGAAGGAGAAAAACCTCTCCCGCTACACCGCCTCGCCCTACGTCCACGAGCCCCAGGCTCTCACCGCCTTCATCATGGAGGCGACGAACGGCGACATCGACGATGATTTTCGCATCTTCGTCCACTCCAGCGTACAGGCCGTCTCGCGCATCGTCAACATGCTGATCAAGAACGGTCGCCTCGTCCTGCCGCAGGGTCAGCACGCCTACATTACGCATCTCGGCATCAAGTACCGTAGCTGGCCTTCGGAGAAAATCGAGAAGGAACTGCCCGAACCTCTCCGTGCCGCCTATGACGGCCTCGAAGTGGTACTGGGTTGATCAGGCGATGACGCCGCCGCAGAGAACGGCGTCTCCTTCGGCCTCGTAGAACACGGCGGACTGACCGGGCGTCACGCCCGTCAGTCCGTCGGTCACATGGCAGATGACCGTTTCGCCCGACGGTTCTATCTCGAACGTAGCCGGACCGCGCGGTTCGCCCGTAGAGCGAATCTTCACGCGGCAGGGGATTACGGTTCTTTCTTCATGCAGCGGGGATATCGTCCCCCACTGCATGTCCGTCACGCGAAACTCGGTCTTCGTCAACTCCGCCCTCGTTCCCACGACGACCTCGTTGCGACAGGCGTCCAGCCGTACCACGTAGAGCGGTTCGGCGGCGGCGATTCCGATTCCCTTCCGTTGTCCGATCGTGTAGTTCCAGAAGCCGCGGTGTCGCCCTAGCTTCCGTCCGTCCGTCCCCACGATATCCCCTTCCCGCGCGGGCGCGCCCAGCAGCTCGTTCCGGTCGCCGGAATAGAAGTCCTGCGAATCCGGTTTGTCCGCCACCTCAAGCTCCGCCTCGGCGGCAATCTGCCTCACCTCTTCCTTCGTCAACTCGCCGAGCGGGAACAGCTGACGCGCAAGCTGCCGTTGCGAAAGCCGATAGAGGAAGTAGCTCTGGTCCTTGTACGCGTCTTTCGCACGCAGAAGCGCGAAGCGTCCGTTCCGTTCCTCTACGCGCGCGTAGTGCCCCGTGGCGAACTTGTCGAACATGAGGCCCTGCGCCGTCGCCAGATCCGGGAGCAGACCGAACTTCATCTTCGCGTTGCAGAACACGCACGGGTTGGGCGTACGGCCATCGAGATAGGTCCTGCGAAAGTAAGCGAGGATTTCCTTTTCGTAGGCATTCGCGCAGTCGAATACATGGTAAGGAATGCCGATCTTCTCCGCGAACGCGGCGGCGGCGGCGATGTCGTCAGCCTCGCCCGGACCAAAGCAGGCGTCATGGACGCCGCCCGCATAGCGACCTTCCTGCCAAAGTTTCATCGTGACGCCAATCACCTCGTGTCCGGCCCGCTTCAGAAGCAATGCCGCCACGCTCGAGTCGACGCCGCCGGAAAGCCCCACCGCCACCTTCATCTCTCACCACCTCCCGGGATGGACGCGCTCGCGCACATCCGCCGACGATAGTGCAGGCTGTCGCCACGATGCCCGTAATCGACCGTCTCGCCAATCGACGCCAGCCGACGTTCCAGGCAACGTTTGCACAGACCGGCATTCTCGTCGAGACATGGCTTCCCGGCATAGAGCTGATAGCTACGACGGTACTTCACGTCCGTGATGTTCGGCATGACGACGTTCGCCCCCGCGCGGACGCCGCGCTCGCGGCCGTCCGGCGCAAGCGCCTGCAGAGCCGTGGCGGCGGCGATGTTCACGTCGTGCAAGTAGAGCCGCGTGACGGCAATCATCTTGAGGCCGAGGATGAGTGCCTGGTGGTTCGTGGCGAGAGATTGGCAGCTGGTGGCGAGCGGCGTGTCCGGGTGCGGGATGAACGGCCCCATGCCGATCATGTCCACGTCCATCTTGTCGTAAAACTCAATGTCGTGCGCCAAGTCGTCGTATGTCTGTCCCGGCAAGCCACACATCACGCCAGTTCCCACCTGGTAACCGCACCGCCGGAGCGCGCGCAGACACTCCACGCGACGCTCCCAGCTGTGATTCGCCGGGTGGAGCGTCGTGTAGAGATCCGGGTTCGACGTTTCGATCCGCAGCAGATAACGTGACGCGCCAGCATCCTTCCAGCGTCGGTAGACCTCCTCCGTCTGCTCGCCGAGGGACAGCGTCACGCCCAGGTCGAGCGGCGCGATCCGCCGCAGCACATCCTCGACAAATCGCGTCTGCTCCTCGCTCTCGATCTCACCCGACTGGATGACGAGCGACGCATAGCCCTGCTTTGCGTTCAGTTCCGCGAGGCGGACGATCTCGTCCGCCGAAAGCCGATAGCGCGTCACTTTCCCGTTCGACCTGCGGATACCACAGTAGAGGCAGTCTTTCGCGCACACGTTCCCCGCCTCCACGAGGCCGCGTATCGCCACGCGCTTCCCGCAATACTTCACCTTCAGCGCGTAAGCGGCGTCGAACAGGGCCTGAAGCTCAGTTCCGTCCTCCACCGCAAGAAGCGCAGCGAGCTCGGACCGTGCCAACGCACATGGCCGTTCCGCAGACCGCGCCAACAACTTGTGAAGTCCGTCAGTCATTGTCCGCGCCGGCGAGCGACGCCGCCGTGAACGCATTGAACGCCGCACCGAGGTTCTTGATTTCGCCCGCCGTGACGCGCAGGAGTGACCGAAGCGAACCGTTTGCATCCGTCCAGCTCGCGCCGGCGATGGCGCTGTTGGCCTCCGGCGGCGGCATGGCTGCGATGATCGCCTTGTACTGCTTGGCATCCTTCTTCTTGGAGACTTTTGCCATGATCGGCAGTACCGCATTGCGCGCCAGCGCATACAGCTCCAGGTTAAACACCGCCACGG